>DASSHL010000151.1:0-109690 GCA_035692845.1 Gemmatimonadales bacterium | reverse complement strand
GATGGTCATGTTCTCCATCAGCAAGGCGTTGCCACCTGCATCGAAGTCGCTGAACTGGATGGCCGACGGCCACCCGTTGAAGATCTGGAACCGGGCCTTGATCGGCGTGGGGCCGAGGGACACCGGGTGATCGAGGACATCGAGCACCATGTCGGAGCGGAAGTCATTGCCGGCAAAGCCCCGGCCCCCGCCTTGCACGACGTGGAAGATCTCGATGTACCACTGCCACAGCGCACCGCTGCCGACAGCCACGCCTCGCTGGCAGGTGATGGCCGGGAATTCCGTCTGGCCTGGCATCTTGCGGGTCGTGGTGTTGTTGCCGCCCTCGCGGTAGTTGATGGCCGGCGTGTTCGCTGACAGACCGGTGACAGCCATGAAGCCGAGCTGGGCGATGCCGGGGATCGACTGCGCCTTGGACGTAATGGTGAAGCGGAATTTGAAGTTCCGCAGCGGGTCGGTTGCGAGCGGGTGGACGACGACACCAGCCATGGAATTTCCTCCTTACAGCTCGACGGTCACGGTGGCGCCGACTTCCCGCTGGCTGAGCGAGAAGACAACGAATTCAGCCGGGTACTGCAGGGCGACGCCGATCTGCACCTTGACCTCGCCCGAGGCAATCGCCTGGGGGGTGTTGAGATCGTCGTCGCACTTCACGAAGAACGCCTGAGCTGCGGACTCGCCGCGCAGCCCACCGCGCTGCCACAGGTCGAGCAAGAACCGCTCAATGATCGAGCGCAGGGTCAGCCACAGCCTCTCGTCGTTCGGCTCGAAGATGGCGAACCGCGTGCTCTGGATGAGCGAGGCCCGGATGTAGATGAGCGTGCGGCGCACCGACACGTATTTGTCGGAACCGCTCATCTTCAGCGTGCGCCCGCCCATGATCACGACGCCGGCTCCCGGCAGGTGCCGGATGGCGTTGACGTTCGCCATGTTGAGCTGGTCAAGCTCGGCACCGGTCAGCCGGCGCTCCACGCCAACGGCCCCGGCGATGCGGGTGTTGATGCCGGCCGGCGTCTTGAACACTCCGCGGGTGGCGTCGGTGGAAGCGAACTGACCGATGACGGCACCGCCCGGCGGAATCAGGCGCGCTGCGCCCGGCGCCGAGCTGGCCGGGTCGGCCACCTGCACCCAGGGGTAGTACACGCCCCCGAAGGAGCTGGCGGCCAGCCCGGAGACGTAGCTGTTGAGCACGGTGTCCACGTCGTTACCCATGGGCGGGTCGATGACCAGGAACACATCGCCGCGGTTGGCGGCGTAGGTCAAAGCTGCACCGACGCCGCCGCCGGACTCACCCGGCAGGTTGAGGCTGAGCGGACGCTCGACCACATCGAAGACCGTCACGGCAGCGCCGATGTCGGAGCTGGTGACCGCAGCACCGTCGCTGCCGCCAGCCAGGGCCGTGCCCGTCTGAGCCGCCGGCCGGTTGGCCGGGGCAACTGTGGCCGAGGCCAGGTCGGTGACGACGATGTAGGGGGAGCCACCGGACGTGGCGTTGACCAGCGCCGGGGCGTAACGCCCGCTGTTCGGGTCCATGTCCAGGTCGAGCCAGCGCTCCACGATGTAGGAGTCACCCGCCCCGCCCAGCTTCACAACGAGGTGGAAGCTCTCGTCGCCGGCATCGAGGATGTCGATGTAGATCGAGTTCCCCCAGGTGCCGGGGTTCGCCGCTGCGATCGTCAGCGTGGGGGCTGGCGTGCCCGCCCGGTCGTTGAGATCCTTGTCAGCCACTGCTGCACCGGAGCCGGCGACGCGAGCGACGTAGGCGTCGCGGCCGCCATTGGCGAAGAACTCGAACACGGCGTAGGGCAGGTACTCCGTCGGGCCGCCGAAACCCCCGA
Organism: Gemmatimonadales bacterium; assembly: GCA_035692845.1. Lineage (GTDB taxonomy): Bacteria > Gemmatimonadota > Gemmatimonadetes > Gemmatimonadales > GWC2-71-9 > CAMLHP01. The sequence goes on along the minus strand of DASSHL010000151.1, from coordinate 107,852 downwards.
AGTGGGTCAGGTACTGGGTCCACGACTGAACGAGGATCGGCGACAGCGGACCTCGGGAGTTCGCTCCCAGAAATCCGCCGGCCGACAGGCTGGTCGACGTAATAGCTTCGGCCTGGGCGATCGTCTCCTCGAAGTAGACGCCAGGGCGCTGGTAGCTGGGCATTCGTTTCTCTCCTTGTCGTTGGAATACAAGGGAGTCCGATTAATGCCCCGAATGGTTTTCCGAATGTGAGGCGCTAGTCCTCGAAGCAGGAGATGTCGCTGAACCACTCGCCCGGCGCCACGTTGATGGGGATCTCGATCTCGAATTCCGTCAGCTCGCCCACTTCCTTGATCTGCGACGCCCACAGCTCGGAGAAGACCCGAAGGCTGAAGATGTTGCGGAACTGGCGCTTGCCGAATTCATCGATGCGATGGGCCGGGGTACCGCTCAGGAGCTGCGCCGAGAAGGGGCGCACATACGGAGAAGCGTTGCCCCCCAGGTAGCCGTAGCGGCCAGGGAACAGCGTCCAGAACTGACGCACGATCTGTCGGTCGTGCTGAATGTTGCGCGTCCACGTCGTGAGCTGGTAGTCGAGGTTCATGGCGATCGGCCAGTCGGTGACGTGCCGGCGCCCCTCGGGCGGCCCGACGTAGTCCGGCGGCTTGTAGCCGTCCACCGTCGGCCGCATCTGGCCGCCGCGGTGTGCCCGGTCGAGCGCCTCGGAGATGTTGATCAGGTCGATGGTGACGAAGGGGTACATGCCCTCCAGCCGGCGCTCCCGGTCGGGCGTCAGCTCCATCTCGGGGAAGCGGAACCACACCCCGACGGAGCGCCCGGTCGGTGCCTTCTGGTCGGTCACCGTGAAATGGGAGAGCTTCTCCTTGAGGAGGGTTTCCTCGTCTTCGATCCAGGGCACTAGAAGTACCCTCCCCGCGGGTTGGCGAGGCGCTGGGTCACCCTGTGGGCCAGCTCAGTGCCGAGGCGGGGGCCGTGCGTGCTCAAGCTGTTGCGGAGTAGTGCCGTCGGGCCGGACTTCTCGGTCCCGTATTCGAGGTCGAAGACCCGCTCCTCGTCCTCGTCGCCAGGCTGGAGGCCCATGTACAGCTCGCCCTCGTCGGCGAAGACGCCGAGCTTGTCGGCGTACGGCTCCCAACCAGGCATGGTGGCGGCCTGCCGGCGGGTGTGCTCGGCGAGGTCTTCGAGCACCGCCTCGGATTCCTCGCGGGCGATGCGATGCACCTCTGCCGTTGTCGGAGGCTGCCAGCCCTCGAAGGGGTTCTTGACCGCGAACATCGAGGGGAGCGCCTCCTTCCGTCTGGGCAGTTGTCTGACCGACGGAGCACCCGGCGGCCTTGCGGCCGAGGTTAGCTCAGGAGGCTGCTGCTACCGAGGAATGCTCTGAGTGCGCTGGCTCCCTCGGAAGAGGATGAACAGAGAGGCAACGACGGACAGGCACCAAGGCCAGAAGAAGCTCGCTGCCAGTTCCGGTGTCGAAGCCAAAGCTCCAAGCAAAAAGATGTTCAGAAGAAGCCACACCATCATCCACAGCGGTAGCCGCTTAGTTGCCAACCGCGGCCGTGACCCTAAGAACCGGAGCTTGTGAAGTACCCAGCCGGCCAGAATGAACGGGCTGAAGATGAACAGCAACGGGATGCCGAAGAAGATCAAGGCCAGGAGGGTGACCAGTTCGAAACCATCGGTGGCAAGTACATCGGCGACTGCATCAGTGAGGGGTCTGCGGCTCTCGTACACGGCGTCCTGTCCTTTAGGCAAGCCCTAGCGGGCCACTACTTGCATCTTACGCCTGCCGGCGACCGGGTGGTAGCGGGACGAATGGGATGAATGCCCGATTTGGACCCTCTGACCTGCATGTTTGACTTCCCATAGCTTTTTCTGCATCCTTTTTTCTGAGCTACAAATTCGGAGAACGAGAAGGAGCAGGCTGTGGCAGAAGTGCTGGACTTTGCGGTCTGGGTAGACGTGACCGCCGCCGACATCGAACGAGGCGTGGCTGGGAACCGAGGCAACTGCCCGGTGGCTGTGGCCGTGGCCCGAGTGCTGGAGCAAAACAAGAAGCTCGTCGCCCTGGCACCGAAGGCTGACCGCTACAGCATCAGCTTCCGCCTCGGAGACATCCGCTACACGCTGCAGACGCCGCAGCGCGCTGCAGCGTGGATCATCCAGTTGGACGAAGCCGTCGCCAAGAAGGGCGAGAAGGTCAAGGCCACGATGAAACCGTTCCGGTTCAAGCTGGACCTCACGCACGCCCGCGGCCGGCACACGCCGAAGCAGAGCTACACCCGCGTCGGCAAGGATCGCGCCAAGACCACATCCATCCACACCGGTCGGTACCTCCACCGGGTGAGCGGCGTCAGCGGAGTCTGATGGGCCGCCTGGTGGAACTCCCCTCGGTCATTTTCGAGCGCATCCGCGAGAACATCACGAAGTCGTATGAGTGCCGGAAGGAGGCTCTCGCTGACATCGTCAAGGTCTACGAGAAGCGCATCTGGAAGAAGGCCGGCTACAGCTCGTTCGAGGAATGCCTGGAAGCCGAGCTGAAGATCGACCGCTTCCCGCTCAAGCGCACTGACCGGCGTGACGCTGTGGCCTTTCTCGACGCCGCCGGCCTTACGACAAGAGCCATCGCTGCGGCGCTCGGCACCAGCGTCGGCACCACCGCTAGAGATCGAGCAACGACTGCCACTGTTCCAAATGGAACAGTGCGCCCTGATCGAAAAACGGGCCTCGACGGGCGTTCTCAGCCGGCCACCCGATCACCGAAGCCAGAAAAGCGCTACCCCACCACCCGGAACCAGAGCCACTGCCTGACGCCCAAGGTCATGAGCGTTCTGGCGACGGCGAAAGACCTCGGGAAATTCGCTCAGGACGTGGGACGGCAACTCGCCGCCCTCGGTGTCGATGACCTGGCCCACCTGACCATGGAAGAACTGGAGCAGTTCGCCGACCACATTTACCGTGCCCGGCACGGTTTGAAGAACTGCCAGGCGAAGATCCCATCGGCAACCGAGAAGACTGGGTAAAGATCCCAGTTCAGGACGAGCCGGACGCTGCCGATCATCAGGGGCATGGAGCATGATTCGGACTCAGACTGGGTGACCTTCTACACCACCTACAACCGGGGCCTGGGCGCCATCGTGGCGACGCAGAAGCACCCGAACGGCAACACCCGCTCGGTGGTGCTAGGCCGGCGGGAAATTGATTTGATTAACCAGCTCTTCGGCGCCGAGCCGGCGAGCATCGCAGCCCACCACGACCTCGAACTTTTTCAGGCGGCCTGAGATCTGGAACCGCTCGACGGTCCAGTACTGCTGGTCCCAGTAGAAGCGGTCCTTTAGGTGGAGCACGGCGTCGTGCGGATCGGTCATGCCGTTCCGCGCTGCCATGTCAGTTCCGAAGGTCAGGTGGATGCTGCCACCGGTATAAAATCCTTCTTCCCTCGGTGCTTCCCGGTCTTCGTCTCGGATGACCACCATGACCGGCAGCAGGAATCCGGGGTGCCAATTGGCGACCGGGGACTCGTCATAGATGTTGGTCGGGACGCTCGTCTCCTCGTAGAACTCGTACCACGTCACCGTTGTGCCGACGTAGCGCTGATACCAGCGGTACGACTTTCGGACCTGACGGATGTACTCCTTGACCCGCATCAGTTCTTCCGCACCGGGGGCGAGATGTCATCGAACTCGCGGGGCCAGTACAGCGGGACGAGACGGTTCGTGGTGCGGCTGACGCGGCGCAGGTCGTCCTGCGAAATGGCGTAGAGGCCGATGCCGAGGCGGGTGGACAGCTCCCGGTACCGGTTCTCGATGATCTCGATCATCTGCATGAGCTGGTTGAACGCCTGGCCGCCGGGGATGTGCATGCCCTCGGGCGTCGTCACATCGACCTGATGGCCGTGCTCGGCGACCTCGGCCCACAACGACTCGCGCACGGCCAGGAGCGCCACCATCAGCTCCTCGGTGGCGCTCAGCTCATCGATGGTGATCGGCGGATACCGGCCCTGGGTGTGAAGGTCGAAGGCGATTTCCACGAAGGGCGACAGATCCTCGACCAGCGTGAAGAGGGCGCCCACACCATCGACCACCAGCACGGTGCCCTGGGCGATCACGTCGCCGACGGTGATGGTGCCGCCCCGAGGCTCCAGCAGGTACTCCCCGGCGGCCGGCGGGCCGGTGGTCGGGGTCAGGGTGTTGGGCGTCGGCCCACCGTCATCGATCCAGACGTTGAGCGTGGCGGCGTCAACATTCGTGGTTGGCAGGTCGAAGCGCTGCGACGCACCGTCGCCGGCCACGCGGGCCTGGAACGCTTCGCCGTAGTCCCGAAATACCAGCCGGGCCTTGTCGATGATGCTCTCCAGGGACATGCCCCGCTCCTCTCACTCCTCGACAATGCTACGGCCGGCCAGCACCATGGGCACCGGTTCGTACTCGGCGAGCTGGAGGCCGTGGACCACGTCCATAGGCACCGGCTCCACCTCGACCACCGGCCTACCCGGCGTCACGGCGTGGTAGACCACCACGGTCAGCTCGGTCAGGACGAGCGCCAGGTAGTCGTCGGCCACCACCAAGGTGAGCGGCAGGCCGGCAATATCGAGCGCTCCCAGCACCAGCTCGTCGGCCGCTCTGATCGCGGCTGCGGTGGCGGCCAGCTCGGCGAGCGTCAGAGCAGCGGTGTCGGCTGCCTGGATCGTGGAGGCAAGGGCGGCAGCCTCGGCCAGCCAGGCGGCCAGGGTGTCGGCCGTGCTGACGGCGACGGCGAGGGTCCTCCCCTCCCCCACGCTGACTTGTATGTGCTCGCCGGCCGAAATAGTCGCGACCAAATTTGCCGCTTCGGTCAGCCCGAGCTGGCCGGCGTCGGCCGCCGCCATCCCCAGGAGGGAGTAACTCTCTTCCTCGAAGCCCAGCCCGAGCTGATCGCTTCTGAGCAGGAACGACAGGATCGCGGTGGCCTCGGCGGCCGTGACCCGGCCGATGTCGCTGCCGATGATCTGGATGGCCCGCAGCGCCGCCTCGACGCCTTCAACGGCCAGGGTGTCAGAGGCGTCGATCTCCTTGAACACCGCGACATCGAGATCGAAGACATCGGCCAGCTCTTCCAGTCCGGCCAGCAGCTCGTCGGCGACGGCCAGCGGGCTGAGCAGGACCGAGCTATCGGCCACCGTCACGATCAGGGCGTCATCGGTGGCGAACAGGGCCATGAGCTGCTGGCCCTCGGTCAGCGCCAGCTCGACGGTGTCACTGGCCTCCACGACGCCGGCCAGGGCATAGTCCTCGTCGGCGCCCACCGTGGCCTCGTCGGACGCAGCCACGGCACCGGCCACGGCGGGCGTCTCCTCGACGCCGACCGTCGTGGGGTCGGTACCGTCGAGGGCGGCCAGGATGTCCATGGCCTCGGCCAGCGTGACTTCGAGCGTGTCCGAGCGCACGACGGCCGCCAGGATGACCGCCGCCTCGCCCATGCCGGCTGTGAGGGCGTCTGTGGCGCTCTGGGCGGCCAGCAGGCTCCTCGTCTCCGTCACGGTCATGGCGGCCGTGTCCGCTCGACTGAGGGCCGTCTGGAGGCTCCTGGCCTCCGTCACGGCGGCGGCCAGCGTGTCCACCCGCGAGACGAAGGCGACCAGCGCCCGCGCCTCGGCGAGCGCCACCGTCAGAGTGTCGGCGGTGGCGACCGTGGCTGACAGGGCGGCCGCGGTGTCGGTGGCTCCCAGTCCGAGGGTGTCGGTGCTCAGGTAGGTGGCCCCGCCCACCGCCGGGAAGCCGGCGTCGGTGACCCCGAGCTGGGCCACGTCGGCCGTCGTGACGGCGGCGGCGAGGTCTGTCGCCTCGGCCAAGACGACAGCCAGGGCATCAGCCACCGCCAGAGCGGCAGCCACAACGCTCGCCTCGGCCAGGGTCAGGCCCAAGGTGTCAATGCCGGCGAGGGCGCCTTGCAGGCCGACGGCCTCGGTCACGGTCACCGCCAGGGCGTCCGAGCGCGCCACCGGTACGTCGGTGATGCTGGCCTCGCTCCCGGTGACCGCCAGCGTGTCAGTCCGGCTCACCGTGGCGCTCAGCGCCGAAGACTCGGCCAGCGTGGCCTGGAGAGCGTCTGTACGGCCCAGAGAGGCGAGGACGGCGCCGGCCTCGGTAATTCCCGCCGTCGGGGTGTCAGAGGCGCTCAGGCTGCCCTGGATGGCACTGGCCTCGGTGACGCCCGTCATCGGAGCGTCAGAGGCGGCGGTGACCACCGCCACCAGGCTGGTGTCGGTGACGCCGACCACGGTGAGGTCCGATGCCGAGAAGCCGACCTGGGTGGCCGACACCTCGGCTACGGCGGCCGTCACCACGTCGGTGGAGGCGACGGTGGCAAGAACAGCCCGATCCTCGGTCAGGGTGACGGCCGTGGTGTCCGTCGCCGAGACGCTGCCGGCCACAGTCGACGTGTCAGTGACTCCAGCCGAGAGCGTGTCTGCAGCGGCCAGCGACGTGAAATAAATCAGCGCTGACGTGTCGGCCAACGCCAGGGCAAGCGGGTCGGCCGTGCTCACCGCAGCGGCGATGGAACTGGTGTCGGTTATTCCGACCGCCGTGCTGTCCGACCGGTTGACGGAGGCCAGCACGGCCGAGGTGTTGACGGCCGTCACAGCGAGCGTGTCCGTCCGCGTCGAGAACACCACGACCAACGAAGTTCCCTCGGCCAGGGTGAGCGCCAATGCGTCGGTGGACGTGACCCCACCCTGAATGGCCGACGCCTCCGTCATGGTCGCCGCCAAGGTGTCAGAGCGACTGAGGCTTGCAGCCAACGCAGAGATGTCGGTGATGCCAGTCGTGAGGGTGTCCGACCGGGCGCTGAAGACGACTACGACCGATGGTGTCTCGGTGTCGCTGAGGATCAGCGTGTCTGTCCGGGTCGAGAACACCACCACGACCGACGGCGTTTCAGTGCCGCCGATAGTCAGCGTGTCGGTGCGCGACAGAACGACAGCGATGCTGCTCGTCTCGGTGACACTGAGCGCCGCAGTGTCGGCCGCAGAGCGGACGTTGTATTCACCAGCGATGGCGGCCGTACCGATGGCGAACGTACCGATGGCCGGCTTAATCGGTGGCGTGGCTACGTAAGTCGAACTCGACTCTGCCAGCGTGGCTGCCAGGGTGTCCGTCGTGTCTCGTACGACCTTGACAGCGCTTGCTTCACCAACGGTCAGTGCGAGTGTGTCGGTTCCCGCCTTCGGTGTGGCCGCTGCCGCCAGCGAGGTGTAGGCGTTCCACTCGACGGCGCCGACATCCACGTCAGCGTCAGACGTGAGGCGCAGCTCCGTATTTGCCCCGCTGATGGCGGCCAGGGTGGCGGCGTCCCATTTGAAGGAGAGGACGCCGTCGGCCGTGATCTCAACGGCACCGAGGAATTGCTTGAAGACGCCGCCCTCGTACAGTTCGGCACTCAGCACCGGGCCTGACGGAACGGTGTACGTGATGCGCGGCGCTGTGGCCGCTCCCATGTCAGTGCCGTAGATGCCGACGTACTCCACGCCGGTCGGGGCGGTACCGGTCCGCTGGTCGGCAGAGGAGGCAACGATGTACAGCCAGCCGTCGGCAGCCTTAGCCGCTTCGATGGCCCCGGCCAGAGCAGCCGTGTTGATGGTAAATGGAACGATGCCGCCGTCTGCCGGCCAACTGGCAGTGCTCACGCTGCCGATCAACGTCTTGCCGGCGAGCTGGGAGCCGGGGACGAAGTCGGCGATGGTGAGGTCTGTCCCCCAGTTGTGGACCCGCAGCTCGACCGTGAAGTCCTTGGCGATCGAGGAATCGAACTGGGCGTACATCTCCAAGCTCGGATTGACGTAGTTCGTCAGGCCCGACACGTCGAACTTGAAGTAGCCCTGCATGGCGTAGTAGCTGCCACCAGAGAACATCTGCCCGATGGATGTTCCCCCGGTTGTCCCGACCGTGGGAGTGCCGCCGCCCTCCTTCGCTGTTGCGTACGTCGGCGAGGCGTACCAGGCGTAGCCGTCAGCGGCGTCACCGATGACCTCGGTCGACACCGACTGCAGCTCGATGGCGGCCATGGCGTAGTCCATGCCGAGCCGGTCGACACCGATGACCTTGTCGCCCGCCGCACCCACATCGGCGTAGTAACCAGCGATGAAGGTGTAGGCCAGGAAGCTGGAGATCGGGTAGTTCGATGCCGGTGTGAACGTCCCGGCGTCCGTTTCCTTGTATGTCAAGGCGTCGGTTACACCGGTGTTGTCAGCGATCGCCATGACAATGGTCGAATTAGCACCCGCCGTCAGCGTCAATGTGGGCGCACCGCTGGCGTTCATACCGGAGTCGGTGTCACCGATACCGCTGACGTTCTGCCAGATCTGCAGGGCAGCACGCCACTCAGCGCCGCTGACAGTCCTGCTGACGCCGTATGAGAAGCTGCTGCTCGTCGTTAGGACGGTCGCCGTCCAGATAGTGACGGCGTTGTTCGACACACCCTGGGCAACTTCGGCCCGCTTCGTCCACGTCAGCCCACCAGTGCTGTTGATGCTGACTGTGCCAGCACTGCCTTCGGTCATCACCACCCAGGCAACGAGCGTGTCCCCCGCCGTAACGCTGAACGTGCCCGACGTGATTGACGACTGTGAGGCGAGAGGGCTGAGCCTGACTTGGCCTACGTAGGTAGCAGGCATCAGGTGCCCGGCCTTACCCGAACTCGGAACTCCTGCGGGAAGCTCGCCTGTAGGTCGTTCGTCGGCGATGGGAATGACACCCGCAGCTCGATGGCGCCGCTACCTGTCAGCCAGTTGGCGTCGGGGGAGTCCGGGTCCTCATCGATGGCCGTCACAGCTCCAGCGATATTGGTCTGAACGAGGATGGCGTCAGGGAAGAGTTGCTGGTATCCCGCCTTGCCCAGACTCGAGGATTCAGCAATGGTAAGCGTCGATGCGTCACTGCCGGCCACCGGATCAGGCGGCGGGCCGATCGGCGCTGGCCCACTGAAGACAAGGTCATCGACGTACGCTGCGTCAGCGCCGACTGTCTGCGAGCCGTCCTTCATGTACCGGAGCGTGAGCTGGCTCTTTCCGGTCACGTCGAGAGCGATCTGGCGCCAGGTCGTGACTGAGTTACCGGAGTCCTGGAAGAGCTGCACGCCGTCGGCAAGAACGCGGAAGTAGTCCCAGCTCCCCTCGCTGGAGACGATGTACGAGAGGCTCACCTGCGTGGCACCGCTCGGAATGGTGATGACCTCGTCAGCCGTCTGGCTGTCGGTGATATCGGGGTTGGTGAACGAGTAACTGCCACTTTGGGCCTGCGCCGTTGTACGAACCCAGCTCCCCGACACGACGCTGATGCTCAACGAGGCCGACTCGAAGTTCTCACTGAGCAACGGGGCGATGCCCTGGAGGTCCGTAGACCCCGTCATGGTCAGCCCGAGGGTGTCGGATGCTGTGACAGGGACAGGCGGCACAGACGAGACGTAGGTGCCGCCCAGTTGCAGCGCTGACACCCGAACGATGAAGGAAGCGTCCTTGCTCTGGCTCTGGCTGAACGTGTTTCTCAGCCGAATGCGAGCGCCGTCCCAGGTGGCCTTGTCCCCCGCCACCACCCCGGTGAAGGTGAGCGTGGACGTGTTCGACCAGGCCGTGTTGGTCACCGCCGACGAGATGGTGACCTCGTTCGTCAACGGCGTCGTTTCGTCGGCGGCGAAGACCTGGGCGAAGAGGCCCATGGTGTCGTTCGACCGACCCGACTGGGAGTAGCGGAACACGGCCGTCAACGTCGTCATCGTGTCGAAGTCCGACGGCATGTCCTGCAACTGGTAGAACGCTTGGCCGGCTACCGCCGCCCCAGATGAGACGAAGTCGGCGTCGTTCGCCGACGCCACCTGTTCGTCAATAGCGGTGTACGAGCCGCTCCAGGTGCCGAGCGACCCGTCACCAGCAACCAGGATCGTCGGCAGCGCGGTCATGAGCTACCCAGGGTTACGGAACAATCAGCGACTGCAGGTAGTTGTTGTAGGCCGTCTTCATCTGGCCGTAGAGCGTCATGTCGACGGGTCCACCGTTGGGAACGGCGAAGCCGTTGTCCCGCGACCACTGGATGAACTCGGGGTAGTCCTGCTCGACCTGCTGCCACAGCATCGGGCGGTTGGTGATGCCGCTGCCTTGGGGGCCGGACGTACTCGGGGTGTCTGCCATGTCAGTTCCTTTCAAGCTCCAAACGCCAACCAGGAAAATCGAAGAGTGGCAGTCGCCCAGGCTGTGCCGTTGGCCTGCCAAACCCGACATTGACAGCTCGACAACGTCAGGGCGGTGTCCAGTGCGTAGGCGAAGAACGCTCCGACGTTGTACTGCGGGGTCACCAGGACATTGAAGACGCAGTTCGGAAAAGCGACTGGGTACGTGATCGTGAAATAGCCGTTTGCATCGGTGGTGGCGACCAGCGTGCCGCCCTGCATCTTGAATGGAATGTCCCCGTCAGCCGATGGGATCGAACCGGCCATGGCGGCACCGTTGGCGAACCACTTCAGGTTCGGCACCGCTGCGTCAGCGATGAGCTGCGCTGTCTCGGCCACGACCCAGGGGATGCCCTGGGCATGTATCCGACCAGCGCTACCTCCGAGGGCCTGCTCCTGGCCTCGCAGGACCGTGACGACGTTGGGAGTTCCGGCGGCGTGCGCCGTGACGTAGGCAACCTCGGGGATGCCGGCCGTGCCGAGCGGGTCGAGCACGATGGCAATGATGTCCGGCGACGCCACCACCGGAAGGCTGGCGAAGCCCGTCGAGTTGATTGTGGTCGCGCCCGCCGTCAGCGGGTTGTCGGTGATCGCCCCGCTTGTGAAATTCCGCCGAAGGCGGGCCATGTTACGCCGCCGTCAGCGTCAGCGTGACCGTGAACTGCCAGCTCTGGGTGTTGGCCTTGGTACCGAGCGCCTCCTGCTTGCGGTTGAGCATGGTGCCGGCCGTCGAGGCGTTGAACACGCCCCACTCGTTCCAGGCGAAGTTGGCGTCGGCCAGAGCGAACGTGGACCGGTAGGTCAGGACGTTGGTCGCCTGCTGCGGGTACGTGGCGTCCATCGCCTTGCGGAACTTGTTCGTCGCCGCGACGAGGTCCGTCTGGGTGTTGGCGTAAGCCGTGGTCGAGTCGCCCACGCCGATGTAGGCGTTGGCGTTATTGAACGCCGTCACCCCGAGCGTGCCGGTGGCTACGGCGGTGGCAATGGCGTCGCGAGCTGCGTTGGTCAGACCCATCAGGCGTCCTCCCCCTTGGCACTCAGAAGGAGCCGGGTGGCGTCGCCGGCCTCGGCGTGAGCGTCGTTGTGCTCATCGCAGAGCTGGAAGACGGTGCGCCGGGTGATCTCGGTGCCACAGCTCTCGCACTTCTCGGAGCCGGCGTCGAGCGCTACCTGGGACGTAGCGTCGTTGTCGCACCCCTTCCAACTGCAGGTCGCCGCCTTCTCGTCGGCGGCCTCAGACGTTCGGCGGGCCATGCTCGCTTTCTCCTCTCACCCAACGCTCCACGATTTCGCCGTTCTCAAGGACGAGCACCTCGGCCAGGGCGCCGGCAGCCACGGCTTCCCCCGAGTCCATCTGCTCTGTCGTCCACTCGGTCCCGTCGTCCTTCCGGTCGAACTTCTTGAGGACCGCTCGCTCCTTCTCGATGTAGTAGTCGAGGCCGTCCGGTGCAGTGATCATCGGCCGGACGGCCGACTGCTCGACCAACCCCATCTCGGCGCCGTCAGGTCGCAGCCCCTCAGTGCCAGACATAGCCCAGCTCTTCGAGGTGCTCTGCGAGGTGTGCCGGCACCCGATACTGCCGTCCTTCCTCGAACGTGTACGTGTTCCCGATGCCGAAGACCATGTCTTCGATCGTCGTGTTCACCCGAATGGTCTTGGCCTCTGGCTCGACGTAGACCACATCGCCCTGCTCGTTGACCTGCTGCACCGTCCGGTCACCAACGGTGTCGTGAACGGTGTCGTCCAGCTCAGCTTGCACGGATGCGGACATTGCGATCTGGTCTTCGCGTGAACGGACAACCTCGGCGTGCTCAGCAGCGAGCTTCGCTCTCTGCCGCCCGGTGTAGTCCGCGGGGCGAGCCTTCTGTTGCGCCATATGGATTCTCCCTGTATGCGTTACGGATTTATTCGATGAATCGCTAGTTCGTCTCGATCCGCAGGACCGCCTGATCAGTCACCAGACCGAAGCCCCAGATGGCGTACCAGGCGAGGGCGTGCTCCCGACCGAAGTCGAGGATGCCGCCGTCGCGCAGCTCCACCGGGAGGCTGATGGCGTGGCCGAAAGCGTTGTCGCCCAAGACGATGGCCTGGTACACGTCAGCCGGCGGGTCGCCTGCGCCGTTGGCGTTGGCGGCGATCCGGTTGACCTGCGTCGTCTCGATGAACACGACATCGAAGAGCCGGCCGATCTCACCCAGCATGAAGTTGCCGGGAGCGGCGTACTTCGACACCTCGATGAACTCGGGGTTGTCACGCAGCCGGCGGCTCTGGTGCGGGTGGATGAAGGCCACGTACGTCTCGCCGAGGCGAGGCACGTTCTTCGTTGCCAGCGTCTCCACGGCGTCCTTGATGGCCGCCATGTTGAGCCAATAGGTCCCGGTCAGGGCGGCCCGGTTGGCCGCCACCGTGCCCGAGTCGTACGGGCTGATCGGGGTGCGGGCGCCGGTCGGCGGCGTGTAGCCGAAGATGACGCTCGTACCGGTCAGCAGGGTGTTGCGGGCGCTGGCGTCCAGGTACAGGGCCATGTTGCGGCCCAGCAGCCGGGAAGCCGAGGCCATCACGTCATCGAAGCTGGCGTTGAGCAGCAGCTCGGTGACGGCGACGGCGTAGCCGTGCTCGGCGACGGTGATTTGGAACTGCGAGGCGCTCAGCGCCCGCGTCTCCATCCGCACGCCTTCAACGAGCTGCGAGGCGTCGCCCAGGTTGTTGTACCGCATGAAGTTCACGGTCAGCCCTGGCATGACACCCAGCTCGGTCTTCTTCACTGCGAACTGCTCGAAACGCAGGATCGGCATCGCCTGGAACAGGATTTCCTTGCTCCAGATGGTCTGGATCGCCTGAGTGAGCTGCGTGTTGGTTCCGGCGTAGCCGGTAGGCGATCCGCTCAGCACGTTGGTACCGGTAATGCCGGACGCCATGCTCTTCCTCCTCTAATTGGTGGAACGAATTCAAATGAGACGACGTGCTCCGTAATTTCCGACGAGCAGTTCCACGAATTCGTGCCACAAGAGGTGCGCCGACTGATTTACCGGTTAACTGCTAACTGCGGATGCTAGCCCAGGCGGATTACCCGCCGTAGGGACCCTGCTGACGAACGCGCTGGGAAACTGCCCCGAGCAGGCGCTCGCGGTTCTTGGCATAGGTGGCGATGTCCATGTTCTTCAGGTCATCGTTGGTGAGCGACTGGAATTCCGGCTGGCTCTCCAGGGGGCCGACCGGCGGCGCCGTGGGCGTGGTGCCACGCTGCTGCTGGCGGTGCTGCTGCTGGCCGGCGGTGATCTGTTCGAGGATGCGCTGGGTGCGGTCCTGCAGCGCCTGGATGCTGGCCTCGATCTCCTGCTCGGAATTCCCGAGGCTGACCATGTCCCGCAGCTCGGGCATGATCGTGTCCTGCTCTTCCTCCAGCCGGCGCTGGCGGTAGCTCACCAGCTCGTTGTACCGGCGCTCCTTGGCGAGCAGCTCCTGGTCGCGCTCACGCTCGGCCTTGATGGCGCTGATCTGCTCCTGCCATTCGGCTTCCTTCTGGGCGAGCAGATCCTTGACCGACATCTCCTCTTCCTGCTTCTTCTTGGCCTCGGCTTCGGCCTTGGCCCGCTCCTCGGCTTCCTTCTTCTGCGCTTCCTCGGCCAGCTTGTTGGCCTTCTCGCGCTCGGCCTTGATGGCCTTCAGCTCCTCCTTGAGGTTGCCGATCTCGCCGTAGAGCTTGTCCTTCTCCTCACGGCGGGCCTTCTCAATGTCGTCGGTGGTGAAGGTCCGGCCACTGCCCTGCTGGGTATGGCCCTGATCGCCCTCAGGCGCCTTCGGCGGGTCCGGCTTTTCGATGCCGCCCTCGATGACCAGCGTGTCGCCGGCCGGCGGGTCAGTCTGATTTCCCTGCAGGTCTTCCGGGGTTTTCGCCACTGTCTCTCCTTGTGGAACGGGTGTGTTCTCCGATTAGTCGCCTGTGTCGTTCTCAGGCGACCGTCGCTGCGCCAGCTTGGTGCCGTACGCCTTCGTTACCAGCTCCGTCAGGAGCTTCTGTGCATCCATCCCGCCCGGCAGCCCGCCGAAGGGGAGGCCCGTCACGCCGCCGCCAGGTTCCGAGGCCGGCCCTGGCTGGCCGGCAGACGTTACATCGGCGCCGCCGGCCGAGTTGATTCCCGGCCCGCCCTCTTCCTCGCCCGGCGCCATGCTGCCCGGCATCATGCCGGTCGACTGCATGACGAGCGCCGCGATCTGCGTCTTCAGCATTTCGAGAGCGCCCTGCTCCACGGCGTCATCGATCAGCTCCTGGAAAATCTCGGCCATCTTCTCATCGGGGAAATCGAAGCCGAGGTCGCGCAGGGCGCCCCGCTTGGACTCCAGGCCGAGGCCCATCTTGAGCTGGATCTCGTTGAGGGCGACGAGCTGGTCGATGGGCATCGGCGACGGCCAGTGCGTCATCGTCTGGTAGGTGATCGGGTCCTGCGGGTCGAGGACGGGGTACTGGCCCTCCTTCAGCTCCTCGTCCTCTTCCGGGTTCCACATCAGCGCTTCGGGTTCCTTGAGCGCCAACGTGAGCATGATCAGCTCGTTGACCTTGGCGAAGCCCCTGCCGTACTGGATCTTCTTGAGCTGGTAGCGCTGCATCATGGGCTGGTACTGAATGGCGAGCGCCACGCCCGAGGTGTTGCTGATCGGGATGATCTGGCCGAGCGCCGACTCGGGGACACCCGTCATTTCGTGCATCGTCGTCTTCAGCATGTGGAGGTATTCGAGCGGGGCGGCCAGGTTGGCGCCCAGCTCCAGGTTGAAGACGTTGGCGTCCTTGGGCAGGCCACCCCAGACCTTGCGCGGCCCCTTTTCGAGCTGGCTGGCCTTGGCCCCCGTAATTACCGTCACCGGAGCGGCGTGGTAATTGATGATGTCGGAGATGTCGGTGGCCTTCTCGTTGTACTCCCGGTTCAGCGTGGTGATGTCGGAGAGGTCGGAGAGGCCCCACGGCGAGCCGGACACCGGCAGGTTGGGGATGTGGACGATCGGGATCGTGCCGAGCGGGTTCTCCCGCTGGTCGATGATCTCGTCGTTGACGTACTCCTCGATGAAGCTCTCGGTGATCAGCTCGGTGTACGTGAACACCTGCCGTGTGCCTTCGGCGCTGGTCCCCCAGAAGCGGTACTTCAGCTTGAACCGGATCATGCGCGACCGGTCGTGCGGGTGGAACTCAGGGAAGCAGTGCGCCGGGTTCAGCGGGATGATGCGGACCCGGCCGGGGTGCGGCCGGCCGATGGGGTCGGCCCAGGGGTCCTCGTAGGCCACTTTCACGAAGACATCGCCGCTCACCGATCCGAGCTGGCCGACCTCCCACAGCAGCGCCTGCTTGTCGTTGTCCACCTCCCAGACGCGCCGCAGACGAGCGGGGATGATCCCCTCCGTCTCGTCCGGCGTGCGGAACGTCACGCCCTGGCCGAAGGTGAAGTTCGTCGTGAAGTCCGAGAGCGCCCGGCAGTAGTTGAAGGTGAGCTGCGGCTCGCCGGCCTCGCGCCGGTAGCCCCAGTGATGGCCGAGGTACCAGGCCCAGTTGTGGGCGTAGCGGTTCAGCCTCGGGCCGTGGACCTCGAATTCCTCGTCGGCCAGCTCGACCAGGCCGAGAGGGGAGATGGCGACCGTCAGGTCACTCTGGGCGGCTCTGAATGATGCGCTATGAAAATCGATCGCCATCGGTTAATTACCGACCCCAGCGAAGAGCTGGGTGAAGGCTGCTCCTATCCCCCGAGCGCAGCACGCGCACGAATTCCTCGGCCTCGGCGTACTTCGTCGCCCAGTGCTGGAGGTTGGTCGGCTTCCAGCACTGGGGATGGCGCCAGCCGACAAACGTGCCGGCGCCCCGGACGGCCTTGGCCGCCTGGTTGATGCCGATCATCCGGCCGCAGTAGACGCAGTCCGGCCCAGGCACGCCCTTCGGCTTTGCCATCTCGATCAGTCGTCAACCACCGACGGCGACACGCGCATGGTGCGGGCGCCCGAGCGGATGACTTCCTCGTACTCGATGGTGGCGTAGTCGGCGAAGGAACCGTGGGCGAATTCCTGCAGGAAGGTCGGAGCCTCGACCCAGGCCGCCGAACCGACGTGGGCACGCTCGGCCATCGTCTCTTCGGCGTACTTGAACTGCACCTCACGGTTGTTGTGGTTCGGCCGGCCGGGCGCCGGGATGTACCCGTCACCGATGCCACGCTGGAAATCGTTCGGCACGTCGGTGTCGGTAGCGACACCTTCCTCGAAGCGCAGCGGGCCACGGCCGCCGGGCACGTTCGGCCCCATCTTGCGCTCGTACTGGTACGTAGGCTTCTCGGGGTAACCCGGAGTCGGGGCGATCGGCATTTGGAATACCTCCTATTGGTCCGCGCCCGATACTACCCAGAGCGGGGGATGCGACTGCGTAGTGCCCAGGCCGGCGCAATTAACGGCTTCTGCTCGGGAAATACGCCTGGCGTCCTTCCGTAATTCAACGTTGAGTTCTGAAGACGTGTCTCGGCGGCCAGCGCTGGCCGGGCGGCAGGACTGAACATCTGGGCGTGGGAATGGTACGCCGCTTCCTCGCCGTGACGGCTGAATGACCGTCCGATGGCAGCGTGACCGAAGGCGTCATGCACCGCTCGGAATTTGTCGTTGGTGTCTGGGTCCAGGAACGGATGGCCCACTGCCTGGTCGAGATCGCTGGAGCCGGTCTTGTTCACCCGGAGCTGGCGGTTCTGCATGATGTCGGCGACCAGATGCTCATGGGTCGGGTAGATGCTGGTGCCCTCCAGCTCTGGCTCGAAGCTGACGTTGACGCCCATGCCGCCGTGCTCGGTCGGCCGCGTCAGGTAGTCGTACTGGTGGTTGACCTCGGCGGCCAGAGCGCTGTAGGCCGACTTCACCCGGTGGTCGTGCTCGGCGCCCTGGGAGCGCTCGTAGAAGTCGGCCACCCGGTGCTGGAAGGTCGGGTCGGCCTGCATCTGGTCGAGGCCCTCGGAGCTGTAGGTCATGCCCCGGCTCTCGGCGTAGGCCCGCGCCCCCTCACGCAGGAAGCCGACGCCCTGGGGCCGCTGCTCGGGGAAGGGCAGCTCCTGCTGGTCGTGACTCTCGACCTGGCCCAGAGCGAAGTGGTCAGCTCGCCCGGCGTCCATTACAGCTCTCCCGGCTTTCGGAAGGCCCGGCGTGACCGGACGTTGCGGCGGTGCTGCTCGATGTACTCCGGGTTCTGCGTGCGCTCGCTCAGCTCGTACTTCCGGCGGAACTCCTGCGTGCGGGTCAGGATCGGCTCCAGACGATCCTCCTGCGTCTTCCGGCTGGCCGCCGGCAGCAGCCGGCGCTGTCCTGCCATCCGGGTGCGCTCGGGCGGCAGACGAGCACCCAGCGGCGGCTCGGTCGGGCGGGAGCGCTCCTTGAACTGGGCGCGCTCGGGGGAGTCGGCCGGGTCGGCATAGCTCCCCCGCCAGTCCTGCGGCGGCAGGGTGCCCTGCATACCGACGACGCGACCAGCCTTGCCGACGGGCGTCCAGTTCGAGCTGACGTGCCGGGCGGCCGACGGCGGTGGCGTCCAGACCTCCCGCTTCGACAGCGCCCGCTGGGAGATGATCTCGTTCTCGGTCTGGTGGATCTCCGGCGGCACGGCCTCGTCCGGCTTGCCTGTCGGCTTGACCTCGTAGACCCGCGGCCGCGACTGGACATCAGGCCGGTGGAGCTGGCGGTTGCCGGCGATCGAGGCCCACATCCAGGCCGTGTCCTCGGTCGGCGTCGAGAAGACGTGCTGCGACCGCCACTCCTGGCCCTTCTCCTCGTAGAGCTGCTCGAAGTTCGACTGCTCAGGAGAGCCAGGCGGCCGGACAGCCGAACCGACCGGGATGTTGGCCGTCGTGCCGTGGAAGAACTGGGCGGCGTTGACGTTCGGGTTCACGGCCGGGCATGCGGGTCATGGGGATGGACGAAGGTGTGATCGTGCGTCTCGCCGCCGAATTCATTCTGGGCGTGCCAGCGGGCGTGGGATCGGGCGGGGTGCTCGATGTCGGCGGCGTCCTCTTCCCAGAGGTCGTGGTCATCGACCAGATGCTGGCGCAGCTCCTTGTTGCTGCTCGGCCCCTTCTCGATGTAGCCACGGCCTCGGACGAAGTGCGGCTTGGTCCCGTAGGGGCTGCCCTTCGCCATGCCCTCCTGGTCGCTCTCCAGCGCCTCCTTCTCCTTGCCCTGCCGGCGCTGGGTCTTGGCCCCCTCGACCATCTGCTGCATGGCGGCGTAGCCCTCCCTGGTCGGCGGGAGGTGGATGCTCTTGTGCTCGTTCCGGCCGCGGCCGCACTGCAGGCAGGTGGGACTTGTCGGCTGGTCAGGCTCATGAAACGGCCCACTCTGGCCGTAAAAGGGGTGGTCGCTGACCTTGTCCGAGAGGTTGATGTCCTCGGTCGGCTCGAAGTCGCCGTAGGCCCCAGCGTTGAAGTGCTCCTGCCGGCCCACTACCGCCGCCTCTCTTCGTAGAAGGGAGCTGTGCTGACCTCGACGGTGGGCATGGTCATCTCCTTGGTGAGCACGCACGCCAAGGCCAGGCTATCGGGGTAGTCGTCATGGGCCTCGGCTTCGTCGGGGGCGCGGGCCAGCAGGTGCGGCCCCTCGTAGTGCTTCTCCAGGTCCATCATCTGCTGCATGTAGCGCTGCCAGACCTTCGTGCGCTTCGCCCGCGAGCTGCCGGGCCAGGCCACCATCCGGCGCTGCACCAGCTCCATCAGGTGCTTCCAGCGCTCTGACTGGTCCGGGCGGTTCGATCGCAGGGCGTGGACCTCTGCGCGGGGGAGCAGGCGCTTCAGCCTCTCGGCCACAGCGTCGCCCACGCCCTGCGAATCGACGCCGACGCCGAGCACGTCGTAGTACTGGAGGAAATCGCAGATCTTCCAGTACTGACTCTCCCAGTCGTCGCCGTGCAGCTCCAGCCAATTCAGAATTCGGTGGTCGTAGTAGCCGAATTCATCGGGCCGGTCCCAGTCGACCCACACCACCGTGACGACGGTGGAGTCGATCTTCCGGGCGGGGTCGATGCCCACCAGGACCGGCGACTTGAACCAGCTCTTGACGAGGTCCATCTTCGGGTCCGTCAGCTCTTCCATGATCGACTGCGTGACGAACATGCCTCGTTCGAGCAGCCACTCCAGGGCGTAGCTCAGGCGGAATTCGTCGCTGTCCTCACCGAGGCGCTGCAATTCCTTCGTGACGTACTTCCGGTAGTTGGGGTTGTACCGGGCGCACGCCTTCCAGTCGTATTCGAAGTGGTTCTGCTTGGCGCCTCGCTTGGTCTGCCGGCGCTTGTTGAGCTGGATGGCCTTGTAGAAGTCGCCCTTCTTCACGTCTGGCGTGCCGAGCTTCACCAGCGAGGCGTTGTAGTAAGCGCCCATGGGGTGGATGGATTTCCGCACGACGTGCTCGTCGGCGTGCTGGGCCTCGTCCACGATCAGCAGGTGGTAGGACTTCGACTCGATTTTCGCTCGGGGGTGAGCGGTCTGCATGCGGCAGAACGAGCCGCTCTTCTTCAGCTTGACGAGCTTGCCCTTGCCCTCGGGGTACTCGTTCAGCTCAGGGTCGAGCAGCAGGTCCATGGCGTGGTCAGAGGTGAGCCGGCTGACGGTACGAGAGAAGATCGTGTCGGCCTGCTCGTCGGTCGGGGCAAAGATGCCGACCCAGAACCCACGCCGGAATTTCTTGAGGTTCTCGAATTCGGGGAACTGCTCGGCCAGCCGGGGAAGGAGCACCAGTAGGGCGGCGACCACGTCCGCTACCGTCTCGGACTTCCCCGACTGCCGAGACATGAGGATGGTCAATTCCTCGCCGTCGTTCAAGAGGACGGACTCGATCATCCGGCGGGCCGGCGAGATCTGGTAGGGATGCAGTTCGTGCCCCACCATCAGGTGCATGAATTCGATAATTCCGTCGATCAGCCGCTCGATAAATGCCTGCGTATTTACGTCGAGCGGTTCGGGTTCCGGCTCTAAATCCTCAAGGTTTTGCTCGTCAACGACGCTCATAGGCGCCAGAGTACCCTTGCCCTATCGGACAAAGGAGCACGACATTGGCTGACGATTTGGTGATTCCCTTTGTAAAGGCCCGGTGGTTCACCAACACTGGAAGCAAAGGTCGGAAAATCGATTTAATCGTTATTCACGACATGGAAGCCCCCGAGACGGACGACATGGCCGAGCGCATCGCTCGCATGTTCGCCACGACCACGACCCAGGCCAGCACGCACTACTGCGTCGACAACAACTCGATCGTCCAGGACGTGCTCGACAAGGACGTGGCCTGGCATGCGCCCGGCGCCAACAGCAATGGCCTTGGCATCGAGCACGCCGGCTACGCCAACCAGCGCGCCGATCAGTGGGCGGATGCCTACAGCGCTGCAGAGCTGCAGATCTCAGCTCGGCTGAGCCGCAAGCTCTGCGACGCCTATCAGATCCCGATCAACTTCGTGCCGGCGGCCGATCTTCTCGCCGGCAAGCGAGGGATCACCACCCACGCTGAGGTGTCCAAGGCGTGGAAGAAGAGCACGCACTGGGACCCCGGCCCGAATTTCCCCATGGGCCAGTACATCGACATGGTGCGCTCCGTAGGAGCGCCGGCACCGCAGGAGGTTCGTCTGGTGGTCAACGCTCCCGTCGTCGGCATGATGTCCCACCCGAGCTGGAACGGTGGCTACGCCGAGATCGGCGCCGACGGCGGCGTGTTCTCGTTCAAGGCCCCGAATTACGGCGCTCTGGGCGGCATCCAATTGAATGCCCCCGTCGTCGGGGGAGACGTGACGCCCGACGGTGGTGGCTACTGGCTGTGCGCTGCCGACGGCGGCGTGTTCGCCTTCGGCAACGCCCGCGGCGACCTTGGTTCGATGGGCGGCAAGACCCTCAACAAGCCGGTGGTGGGGATGAAGACCTTCTCGGCCAACGGCTACTGGCTCATCGCCCAGGACGGCGGGCTGTTCAACTTCGGGGACGCCCCCTTCTTGGAAACAGTGACCTGGCAGGGATGATCCTCGCTGGCGTCGGTCCCGACCCCTTCGGCGCCCTCATCGGCGGGGCGGGAGTGGCCGGCGTCTGGGTGGTCACGATCATCCTCGGCCAGATGCACTCGGGAAAGGCAGTCGAGTACGAGCGCCAGCAGAAGGACGACGAGATCGCCCGCGTCACCAACCTCCTCGAAGCCGAGCGGGGCCGCAACGAGGCCGAGCTGGCCCGCCGGCAGGCGCTCATCGACACGCTCCTGGCCGTCTACCACAACGAGATCCTCCCGGTGCTGGGCGACTACGAGAAAAAACTTGCCCCGGCCCTGGCCCATGTCGAAGACGTACTGAAAAAGATGGAGTGGATCATTGAGCAGTACGAGCGGAGGGAACGGCGCGGTGGGGCTACGGAAGCGGAGGAAGCCAGCTACTACCGAGGCGGCTCAGGAGCACGCGGTCCCGCTGGTGGACGCGACTTTGGTTACGGCCCTGGAGGTGGCGTCGGTCAAAGCTCAGGCCCAGGCGGCGGCTCGTCGTCTTAAGGCGGCACTCGATGACATCTACGGTGATGTCGAGGACTTAGAGAACCTCGTGGAGCAGATACCAGAGGAGGGCGACGGTGGTGTACCAGGGGCCGGACCGCCGGCAGGGGCCTGATCTACGAACCGAACTATTAGCCGTAGCTGCCGGGCTGGAGACGATGGCTCACGCCGTCGAGACGAACCTCTCCGAGGAACGCCTCTCGGGGATCGTGGCTCAGGAGCAGGAGGTCAACCAGCGGAAATTCCGCCGACTGAACCAGATCCTCATCACCGTGCTCATCGCCGCCGTCATCGGGCTGGGCGGCATCTGGCTGCAGTCGCTGGCGAACCACGATCAGGGAGCCAAGACGCAGACCATCGCCAAGGACGCCGCCGAGGTGGCGAATTACGTGCGGGACTGCCTGCGACCGAATTCCCTGACGCCGGAAGAAAAGAAGCAGCGCTGCGGCGAAAGCAACGGCCAGGCATTTTTCATCACGTACCTAAACTGTGCCTTCTTGATTCACCCCGCCGATCGCACCGAGACTCAGCTCAACGACTGCGTGATGAAGGGATTGGCTGCCACCGGCCCTGGGAAGTAAGTACTGTCGGGTGCAATGCCCGACAGCTACACCAACGGACCTTCAATTACCGAGATCGCCCGCCGGCTCCAGCGTGTCGAGGACCGGATGGATGAGCGGACAGCGACCGTAGATCAGCTCCGCGCCGTCGAGGCTCACTGCGTCGACCGCATCGTCGCCTCGGAGAAGGTGCAGGAAGCTCGGGAGATCGCTCACGCTGCCGCCCTTCAGGCCCAGGAGGCTCGGGTCGCCAAGCTGGAATCGTCCAACTCCAAGCTGACCTTCATGGTCATCGCTGCATTCCTTACGCTGTTGATCTCGTTCATCACCCAGGTGCTCCAGGTAACTGGGGGGAGGCACTGATGGAACCGTTGGACCCAGGCCAGCACGAAGAGCCGGCCTCTGCCCCGACAGCGCCGGAAGTAGTAACGGTGCCGGTTGCTCCGTTGCCACCGAGCGATCTGATCGACCGGGCGGTAGAGCGGGCCGCCGAAAAGGTGGCCGAGGGCGGTCGAGCTAGAACTGCCCGGCCCACCCATGACATGGTCAACAGCGGCCTGCTCATTGCTGTGCTCGTCCTCATCGGTGTCTTGTTCGCCGTCCGGGCCGGCGACCGCCGAGCCGTCCTCCGTAGCAACGAGACGGTTCGAGCCGGTGTCGGATGCCTGCTGGCCGACCTCGATGACCACCGGCACACCAACCAGTTCGCCCACGATAAGGAAGCTGACGCCCTCCACATCGAGATCAACCAGCCCGACGTGATCCCGCTGACCCATGACCAGGCGCAAGTACTCAAGCAGCTCTGCGACGAATTCATCCGGGCCGGGAACATCAGCCTCCAGCAGGGCAGCTACGCCCCCGGATATTCGGCCAAAGGAGGTCCCCGATGAAGCCAGCTCTCGACCGCGGCCTCCGCAAGGCCGGGCGCACGATTCTGCAGATGGCCGCCGCCGGCTCGCTGACCGTCCTGGTGGACGTGCTGGCGCACGGCCTGTCCCCGACCATCGCCAGCTTGGTGCTGGCCGTCTGGGGCGTGATCGTGGTCTTCCTGCACAACTACGGCGAGACGAAGGGCTTCATCCCCGCCATCCTGCCGACGCCCGGCCTGGTGACCACGACACCCGGAGGCACAATGGGAAAAGTCGTCGGTACGGTGGACACCGTCGCGGAGCCTGCGGTCGAGGGCGCCACGCAGGTGGTGGGAGATGTCGTGTCAACCACCGGCAAGGTCGTGGGCGCAGTGGCTGGGACGGCCGGCAGCCTCCTCGGCGACGTTGAGAACCTCGGCGGCATCTGATACACAGGAGCCTCTAATTCGAGGCAACTGGGGGATGGACAAATGACAAGGCGCATCCTGGGGACTCTTGCGGTCGCAGCTCTCCTGCTCGGACCGGCGGCGCCGGCCTACGCCCGCGGCTACCGCGACGGCGACTGCAACCGGGAGGGGAACTGCAACGACCAGTCCCGCCACTCTGGCCGGGACGACAACCACAAGGCGTTCAG
Organism: Gemmatimonadales bacterium; assembly: GCA_035692845.1. Classification (GTDB taxonomy): domain Bacteria; phylum Gemmatimonadota; class Gemmatimonadetes; order Gemmatimonadales; family GWC2-71-9; genus CAMLHP01. The sequence continues at coordinate 84,076 of DASSHL010000151.1, read as the reverse complement.
CCCTGACCTGAAGGACTCACCGACGACGCTGTACTTCTGCCTGCCCGGCTCGACGTGCAACTTCGGTGACTCGAAGGACAAGGACGGCCAGGACGGGGACCAGGGGCAGGAGCCGTCGGCCCAGGCGGCCGAGCCGAACCCGGCCTGCATCATCGCCGTGCCCTACCACTGTGACCCGAAGCCCTAGCTCCTGATCTTCTGCGGGCCGCCGGCCATCGCCAGCCGGAACCCGATGTGCTCCTCATCGGCGCCGAAGCCGCGCAGCACGGCTGCCGCCAGATGCCAAGCGCCTTCGGGCAGGAGGGCCTGTAGGCCGCTCTGGATGGCTGTGGCGGCCTCGGAGGCCGTCAGGACCGGAACCATGCGCTCGCGGCCGTAGGCGGCCTCTGGAGGCCCCAGATAAAGCGTGGTCGTGATGGCGATCGGTTCGGGCGTGGTCATTGCTCAACCCATCTCGTCGTCAGCTTCCGGCCCTGGAGGAGGGCGGCGGTCGCCCGGTGGTGCCCGGAGATGATCAGATGCTCATGGCCACCGGTCGGCCGGGGCTTGGTCACCACGAACGGGAACTGGTTGCCGACGTTGTGCTGGTCGGCGAACGTCTCGCCCGTCTGCTCGTACTTCCCGCTCATGTAGTGCTCGACGCCGGCCCGCGTGACGTGCGGCTGGCCGGCGCTCAGGATGCGGGGGTCGATGTCCACCGTCCGGGGGGAGCGCTCCAGCTCGGCCGTCACCGCCGCCTGGTCGAACTTCGGCTCGTTCTTCCGCCGGCCGGCGCTGGGCCAGGGAGCGCCAGCTCGGGGGATCTGGCCGGGGAAGAGCCGCTCCATGTCCTTCGAGCCGTAGAGCGCCCGAGCAGGCGCACGCTGGTCGCGCTCGTAGCCCGTCTCGTCGTCACGCCCGGCCGCCCCGGCGTTGAAGTGGTCGACCCGGCTTTGCCGGTCACTCACCGCCGCTGCCGCTCGCGGACATCGACATCGAGGAGGTTGCCCCGACGATCGAAGGCGCCGACATCGTGCCCCTGCTTGATCATCTCGAAGGCACTGGTGGCAGCCCGCCGGCTTCGCATGGGCAGCGTCGAGCGCTGCATGGATCCGCCGAATTCGTTGGCCTGGAGGTGCTGGACGCGCCAGCGGGGGGATTTAGCTCCCCGGAAGCCGGACGCCGGTTCCCGCTCGACCCAGGTCACGGTCCGGGGATCGACGTAGTGGGGGTCACCCACCATGGTGTGGTCAGGATGCACGGCCGGCTTGACCCGGCGGTCGTTGAAGATGTCGTCCATCAGGCTCTCCGTTTGGCTTCTTGCGTTGACCGACGGTTGATGACCGCTACTTCCGCACAAGCTCGGCACATGGGTTTGGCACCCCGCGTGTCCGGGCGGCTTATCGTTCCGACGATGGGCGTCCCATCGATGGCTCGCCGGCTGACCCGGTAGCCCTGACGCGGACCCCAGGACATGCCGTTGGCCGACAAGAGCTGACCGCATTTGCAATGAACGGGATCAGCCATGGCCCTGAATTTACCCCTTGCCGTAGAGCATCTGGTTGACCCGCTGGCGGCTGATGCCGAAATGCTCAGCGGTCTTGGCCGTCGTCCAGCCGGCGGCCACGGTGTGGCGGATCAGGTGATTCCGCTCGCAGTTATCGGGGATCGGACCCATGGCAGCGCAGCGGGGGGAGCAGAACATGCGGACGCCCGGAGCGCCGGTCCCCCACCCGATCTGCTGGCCGCAGCCGCGACAGTGGATCGGGATGAGGGTCTGGCCGGCGGCGTCGGAAATCAGATCGTCGGCGACCTTCATCACACCCCAGGCAGGGACTGTTGTCCCTTGACCGGGCCTCCGCGGCCGAAGTGGTACTCGGCTCGTTCGTTGAGGAATTCGAGGATCGACGGCAGGTGCTCCAGCCGGATCAGCGTGCCCTGGCCGTACTCCTTCGTGGAGGGCACGTAGTCGCGGATGTTGATGAACTTCAGGCCATCGACCTTCGTCTCCTTGATGTGCAGCTCTAGGTCGGCGCCCTGGCGAACACGGCCGATCATTTTGTCGTCGGCCCAGGTGGGGGTAGCGGTCATGGAAGGCATCTCCTCAATGTACAGGGGTTACGGGTTGGGGGTTGACAACGACGAAGCGAATTCCTTGGCCTCGTCCTCGTTCTTGAAGCGGTGGTACTGAACGATGTCGCCCTGACGGGTGATGACCGTCCAGGCCGGGTGGTTCCACTTCACGCCGTCGTCCCGGTACGGGCCGGCGGTCAGCCGGATGATCGGCCGGGGGGTGACAACTTCCTTCGGGGCCTTGATGACCTTGGCCTTGGGGGCCGGCGACTTGCCGCCCTTCGGCGCCGGCCGCTTCTTCGGCTCGAAGCCGGGGGTGCTGGGCTGGAGGCGGGCCATCACTTCTCCTTCTTGATGTAGATCTCGACACCTCGGGCAAGGGCTTCCTCGCGCTCACGGCGCAGGAAGTCATCGTGGTAGCGCTCCATGGCCTTCAGGAGCGCCAGGCGGTTCTCCTCGGTGGGTTCGGTCCGGTAGACCAGCACGGCCTCGTCCAGGGCCTTCTGGAGGGTGCTCATCGGGCTGCGTACTCCAGCTCGCGGACCCGGCTCTCCAGCCGGTAGCACTCGTCCTTGGCCTCTTCGGCCGTGCGCTCAACACGACCAAGCCGGGCCTCCAGGTCGCGGAGCTGCCGGGTGACCCGGTTCAGCTCGCAGTAGAGGATGTCGATGTCCATCACTTCCCCTTTAGGTAGTCGATCACGGCGGTGGTGATGCTCTCGTCGCTGGCTTCGAGGGCGGTGCCGTCGGCGACCGCCTTGAAGACCTCCCGCTTGGACTCGATGAGCTGGTAGACCATCTCGTCCACCGTCCCCTCGGCCAGAGCGCTGTATGCGAAGCACTGCTTGGCCTCCTGGCCGATCCGGTTGACCCGGTCCTCGGCCTGCTGCTGGGTGCCGGGGTTCCAGGGCTGCTCGGCGAAGTACACGTCGGAGGCGGCGGTGAGGGTGTGGCCCTCCTTGGCCGCCTGGATCGAGCAGACGATGATCCGGTTCTTCCCGGCCATGAAGTCGGCCTTGGCCGTCTCGGTGGCGTCGACCGACTGGCCGCCCAGGATGGCCGGGCAGGCGAAGTGGTCGACCAGCGCCCGCTGGACTTCCCTGTGCCAGGCGAAGACCACGATGGCCTTGCCCTCGTTGTTCTCCATCCAGTTCTCGATCCACTCGATCATGGCCGGGACCTTGGCGAGGCCGACCAGGAGGCGCAGCTTGGTGAGGCGGGCGATGGCCTCGGCCTGGCGGGCCTTGTTGGCGGCGGCGACACCCTCTGTCTCCTTAAGGAAGCCGATGAAGTCGGCCTCGGCCTTGCGGTAGGTGTCGAGGGCGCCGTTCAAGCTCAGGTAGGCGGGGATGCGGATCGTGTCGTTGGAGCCGAGGGCCTCGGCCCGCAGGCGGCGGATGTAGCCAGCGGCGCGGAGCCGGGTGTTCAGCTCCTCGGTGTTGGTGGCGCCGTTGAAGGTCGTGCCCCACTCGTTCGTCTCCGGGCCGCAGTAGCGGTAGAGGAACTTCCCGGTGCGGGCACGGTCGCTGTCGGTCTTGGTCGGGCCGACCACGTTGCCGAGCTGGCCGAGAATCTGGAGCTGGGCCACCAGCTCCTTGGGCCGGTTCAGGAGGGGCGTGCCGGTGAGGGCGAGCACCACGCCGTCGGCGGGGACCCGAGCGGCGAGCATGAGGGCGGCCTTGGTGCGGTCGGCCTTCTCGTTTTTGCAGTAGTGGCTCTCGTCCAGGATCAGGGCGGCCGGCGTGCCAAGCGCCCGCTGCCAGGCGGCGAGGATGTCGTAGTTCACGATGGTGATGTCGGCCCGCTGGGCCTCCATGGCCTCCTTGCGGAGCACGTTGCGGCCGGCGGCGATGTAGACCGAGCGGCCGGGGAGCGCCCGGCGGATCTCCCGCGCCCAGTTCCCCTTGAGGCTGGCCGGGCAGACCACCACGGCCGGGAACGCCTTCTTGATGGCGAGGACGGTCAGGGCCTGGATCGTCTTTCCGAGGCCCATCTCGTCGCCGACGATGCAGCGCCCGGTCACCAGGGCGTAGGCCACGCCGACCTGCTGGAAGTCGTAGAGAGAGACGCCCTCGGGGAGGTGGCCGTTGAAGTCGAGAGTTTGCGTCGAGGTCATGATCAGATAGTGCGCTCACGCCCAGAAAGATGCAACACCTGACGGGCTACCTCTTGCAAAATCTCGAGGACGAAGCGGGACATTTCGGGTCAGACCTTCTTCTTGTGGACGCACCGCTGGCACTGGCAGTCGGTGGTGTAGGTCCCGCCGTCGAGCTGGCGGGTGTGGGTGGCAAGGACCACCGGGCAACTGGCGTGATCGCCCTCGTAGCACTGGGCGCTGACGCGCTGGGCGTGCTCGGCGCACATCGTCTTGCCAGGCACAACGTCGCGGCCGCAGCCGCCGTACTGGCCGAGGCAGAGGCCCTCGGTGGCGGCATTGGTCAATTCCCGCAGCCGCCGGTAATCACGCTGCGCCGCGACCTTCTGCTCGTCGGCGAGCTGACCGCAGCCGGCGCACGGCGTGAGACTGCTACTGCCTCGACCGGTGTCCATGTACAGGCGGGGTAGCAGCCGGCCCATGGCCCGGTTCCTCTTGCAGTCCCGGTCACGGTGCCATGTGCCGGCCGTAGCCGGGGCGTAGCTGCGGGAATTGACCTTCTCCGACACCCAGCCGACGAGGAGCAGCGGCGAGGTGCCCTCACTCACCAGGGCGTCGAACCAGTCGGCCTTGACCTTGGCGACGATGGTGTCGAGCCGGTGCTTGTAGGCGTAGGCGTAGTAGTCCGTTCGCTTCTTCAGGACGTACTTACCGATCTCGACCGGCGTGCATTCGCAGGTGTGGCCGGCGGCGTACTCGCACCGCGGGTCGAGCTGGCACTGCTGGCTCTCGGGGAAGGCGATCATTTGGCTCCCGCCACTGTCAGGAACTTCTCCTTGTCGAAGTTCGGGTATCTCGCCTCGAAGGCGCCGGCCAATGCGTGAATCAGCATCAGCGCCGTCTGTACGTAGGCGTCCTCGCCGCTGCCGTCCTGGCAGTGGCCCTCGCGCATCACGTCGGCCACCAGCTCGAAGTCCTTCTTGGACATCGCCATCACAGGGCCTCGCCGCGGTAGGCGCCCACCAGGGCGTAGCGCCAGTTGATCGAGCCGCCGATGTCGGGCATCCGGCTGGGAGGGAAGGCGTCAGGGATCTGGGCCTCGGGGCTGCCGTAGCTCACGTACTGCCGGTGGCCGGCGTCCGGGTGGCCCAGCTCCACGTTCTCGTAGACGGCTACGCCGTCGCCGCGGGCCAGCCACTGGTTGACCCGGACCCGGACGTTCTCGTTGCGATCAATGGCCGGCTGGAGGGCTTCTAGAAGCTCCTGGCCGGTCATCGGGACGCCTCCCAGGCCGCCTGTCGGCACTGCTGGCAAATGAGCGTCTTACGCCGCTGGGCCTGAGCGTGGGTCATGCCGGTATCGCCCTCCTGGACGTGCCCGCAGTCCAGCTCGTAGCGGTAGTCAGCGACCTGCCGACCAGTCGTGAGCTTGGTCACCCGGCGCCGGAACTGCTCGATGTCGACGGTCACAGCACTCCCCCCATGATCTGCCACGGCTCCACGAAAGCGATGACCTCTTCGTCGTTGAGCATGGCGTTGACCAGCTCCTGGGCCGGCCGGTGGTCGACGGCGAAGGTGACCCTGGCGCCGTCGCTGTCGAGGCCGGCGAAGACGACGACGCTGCCGCCGTCGGCCACCAGCTCGGTGACTTCGATTTCCACTGCTAGCTCGCTTTCTTGGAGATGGCCTGGTTGACCAGGGCCAGGAACTCGGGGGACAGCTCCGACGGCCGGCTGACCCGGCTGGCGGCCACCAGGGCGCCCGCCCGGTCGAGCTTGACCGCTTCGGCCTTGGCGGCCCCGCCCAGGGCCACGTCGACCTCGGTGGTGACCTTCAGGCCGACCTGGCGAGCGGCGGCCACGACGGCGGCGGCCCTGGGGTCGTTCAGTCGCACCCGCCACGTCTTGTCGCTGCCCTCCCAGCGGGCGCCAGCCGCCTTGACGGCGTCCTTCTGGGTCGGGTTGTAGGGGAAGCTGAGCACCAGCTCGCCGCTGAGCACGTAGCCGTGGGGCTTCTCGGCCACTGCCCGCACCTGCTCGGGCGTCTGGGTGGCGATGCGGTCGAGCACCGCCTGGACCTCGGCGCCGAAGCGGAACTTCAGGGCGGGGTCGGTGACCCAGGCCACGAAGCCGGGGAGCTGCTTGGCGACCGGCACCGTCCAGCACTTCTCGGGGGCGCCGTTCCAGCGGGCACCCATGGTGTGGCGCTTCAGCTCGTCCGACAGGGACGGGTTGTAGGCGAAGCGGAATTCGAGGTTCCCGCCGTTGACCGTGATGTGCTCCTTGCGGCGCTCGAAGTCGCGGGCGTCGTCGCGGGCCTGGCGGTTGGTGTCCTTGCCCATGGCCTCCCGCACGACGGGGAGCTTCTGGATCTCGATGCCGGTGTAGGCGAGGATCTGGCCCTGGTAGGTGTTGGCGATCCGAGCCGCCTCGACCTTCACGTCGTCGGTCCAGTGCTCGAAGGGCACTGAGGCGATGCGGCGGCCGAAGGCGGTGTCCTGGCCGTTGAAGCCGACGCCGTCCTCAGTGATGGCGCCGTCACAGTGGGCGGCCACGGCGCAGATGCCGGCGTAGACGAGGGCGTACTGCTCGTCTCGGGGGAGGTCGTTCGCAGAGGTCATGGTCCCAAGATAACGGTCCGACGCCAGTATTGCAATACCTTGACGGTTAGATATTGACATTACCCAGGGCGGGGCGTAATGTCGGCGGCGTCGGAGGGCGTCTGCCCTCTGCCCAGATCATCGGAAAGGACTAGTCAGTGGCCCCGAAGAACGAGTGGATCGAGGTCGACCTCGCTGGCCTCGCGTCACAGATCGAAGAGCCGGCCCGCCTGGGCCTGGAGCTGTGGCAGAACGCCGTGGACGAGAACGTGACCAAGGTCGCCATCCTCATCACGGCCGGCGAGCGCGGCACCGCCAAGCTGGTGGTCGAGGACGACAGCCCCGAGGGCTTCGCCGACCTGACCGAGTCCTACAAGATGTTCGCCCAGTCGAAGAAGCGCAACGACCCCACCAAGCGGGGCCGGATGAACATCGGGGAGAAGCGGGTCCTGGCCCTCTGCCGGGAGGCCGTCATCACCTCGACCACCGGCCGGGTGATTTTCCGCAACGACGGCACCCGCCAGTTCAACGCCCGAGCCAAGACGGCCGCCGGCACCCGGTTCGAGGCCACCATCCGCTGGAACCAGGAGGAGCAGCGGGAAGCCATCGCCCTCCTGCGCTCCGTCCTCGTCCCCGAGGGCGTCGAGCTGACAGTCAACGGGGCGCCCGTCGAGCCGCGGCCGGCCGTGCGTGAGGTCGAGGCGACCCTGAACACTGTCCTCCCTGACGCTGACGGCAACCTGCGCCGCCGGACCCGCCGAAAGACCACCGTCCGGCTGGTCGAGCCGCAGGGCGCCGAGCTGCCGATGATCTACGAGCTGGGCATCCCGGTGGTCGAGCACGACGGCCGGTACCACATCGACGTGCAGCAGCGGGTGCCGCTCAACACCGAGCGGGACAACGTGCCACCGACCTACCTGCGGGAGCTGCGGGAGATCGTGCTCAACGCCTCCCACGACCTCCTGGCGCCCGAGGACAGCCACGCCGCCTGGGTGGCCGACGCTCTGCCCAACGCCTCGCCTGAGGCCCTCCAGAGCTTCGTGAAGGCCCGCTACGGCGACAACGTGGTCGTGCGGGACAACAGCACCCCCCAGGCCCGAGAGGCCACCCTGCGGGCCGTGGAGGCCGGCTACAGCGTGATCGAGGGCCGCCACCTCCCCAAGGGCGTCGTCAGCCAGCTCCGCGAGGCGAACATCGTCCAGCCGGCGGTGGCGATCCCCAAATTCCAGCGCTTCACCGAGTACCACGCCGGGGGCGAGGACATCTCCGTCCCCGAGGACCAGTGGACGCCCGGCATGCGGGCCGTGGTGGCCTACACGAAGTCGCTGTCGGGCGAGCTGCTCGGCTACGAGTGCGGCGTCACGATCGAGCGGTACCCCTTCACCGAGTCGAACCACCTGGCGAATTTCGGCAGCCGGCACCTGCGCTTCAACCTGAGCCGCCTGTCGCACCGATTCTTCAACGACGGGACGCAGCGGGAGGTCGACAAGCTGCTGATCCACGAATTCAGCCACCACTTCGCCAGCAACCACTGGTCGGACGAATTCATCGACGCCCTGGAGCGCATGGGCAGCGAGCTGCGCTCCTGCAAGTCGGAGCTGGCGTCGTTCCGCGAGGTTGTGTGATGGCGAAGCGCCGTAAGGCTGCCGACCGGCCCGACCTGCAGATCGAGGTCGACGGCGAGAAGAAGACCGTGACGCTGAACGGGTCACTGTCCAAGGAGCAGACGCGGATGGTGCTGGCTATCGCGCGACAGCGCAGGATCTCCATCGAAGAAGCCCTGCGCCTCATGCTCGAAACGGGAGCCAAGATCATGGAGGAAGCCAAGCCGGTCGACGGGCAATCGAGGAGCACACCGTGAGCGGATTCGGCGCCTCGCGCTACATCCCCATGTCCTACTTCGATTCCCTGGCCGATGCCCGCAAGACGCTGAAGGAGAACAGCCTCACGTCGCTGGAATTCCAGACCGACCTGCGGGAGTGGATGGACCGCTCGGTATCGCTGGTGTCCTACCAGCACTTCATGCGGGTGTACGGCTACAAGCAGATCGAGGACGAGGAGGCACGCCGACAGCTCGGCGCCGTTCTGCACGGCACGGTCAAGTCGGTGGTCAGCACGGCGTCGACCTTCTACGTCAGCCCTGACATGTGCGAGCTGGTGAAGATGGCCGCCGAGGACATGCCGGTGTCCGGCCTCAAGCCGACCGACCTGCCGGCCGACACCGGCTTCCTGGTCTTCGACCGACCGGTGGCGCTTACCTCCGAACTGCCCTGCGACCTTGACGACGGCAGCTCGGTCAGCACGGCAGTCGAGACGCGCATCGCTGCAATCGCCTGGCAGGCGGGAACGGTGAAGGAAGCACCCGTCCGATCCCTGACTGGACAGGCGCCTGGCTTCGTAAGCGACGGCCAGACCGTACCGGGTGTGAGCTACTTCCTGTTCTGCACTCCGCACGACACCGCCGTGCAGCTCAACCTGACGGCACAGCAGTGCAACGAAGAACCGACGACGGACGAGGACGAAGTGCGCCGGGCCAACGGCCCACTGCCCATCTACGACTTCAGCGGGTGGTCCTACAACACGCCCTGGCTGGCCGTCGAGTCCGAGCTGCTGGAGATCTCAGAGACGGGCCGGCACGTCCCCAAGATGACCGAGGGCGCCCAGGAGGCCGTGACCGGGGTCCACAGCATTGTCGACCAGACTCGCCGGCTGATGCTGGCGACCTGGCGGATCCTCAACCAGGAGAACGTGGTCGTGCGCGACCCCAACAAAGCCCCCCGCCAGATGCGGCGCCGGGCCGAGCGCGTCGGCGTTCCCGAGACGGGTGACATCGTCATCATCCGCATGCGCCGTGAGGTCTACCAGGGCCTGAAGAAGGCAGCCGGCGGCGAGGACGAGGAGCCGTGGTACACGATCCGCTTCATGGTGCGGGGCCACTGGCACAACTACTGGGTTGGCCCCCGCGGCAACCAGCACCTGATCTCGAAGTACCTCCTGCCGTACGAGAAGGGTCCCGAGGGCGCCCCGCTCGTCGTCAAGGACAAGATCTTCAGCTTGGAGCGGTGATGGGTACCGACATCGCTCGACGCTTCGAAAAGGCTTCGCCGGCCGTACAGAAGATGGTGATGGACATCTACAAGTGGGGCGACGCCGCCAAACAAGCCGACACTCTGCTGGTCGAAATTGCCGGCTCGGCCATGGGCTTCGTGGACGGCGCAATGGCGCACGGCGCTTCAGAGGCCGATGCCATCGCTGCAGCTCTCATTCGGGCCAAGAGCCGCCTCGAATGGATCCTCACCGATGGAGAGACACAGCATGGCTAGGCGGCAGGTCATCAAGTGCGATATCTGCTACGTGCGAATGCCGCCCGACATGGTGTGGACGTACGAGATCGTGCCCTTTTCGATGCGTGGCGAGCCGGGCCAGCGGGACTACCAGGACGATGGCGCCTGGGCGCTGTGCCCTGACTGTCACCAAGCCGTGCAGGCCCAACGCTTCGAGGATGTCTTTGCCCGCAGCTTCGCCATCGACCCGCCTACGAACGCTGCGGAGGAACGCTGGAAGCGACGCATAATCGGCCTCTTCCTCCTGGCCGCTGACGAGACGAAGATCCGCCGGCCGCCGTACCGCGGCCTCCCCTACTTCTTCACTGATGGAGAGACACAGCATGGATGAACCTCAGCTCAAGATCGCCGGCAACGCCGTAGTCGATACCTCCCAGCTCGTCACACTGGCCGCTCACGCCGTTGACCGGAAATTCGAGTACCAGATCCCAGTCGATCTCATCGGCCAGCTTGACTGGAATGGCAAACACATCCTCTGCATCCGGCCGCACCTCATGGAAGAGGCTGACCTCTCAGAGGTTGATGACGAGGGGCTGGGCCGGACGAAGTTCGACACCACTTGGGGCACGGCGCTGCCCTGCGAGGTGATGATGAAGCTCCAGGGCCAGAAGACAGCCGTCAAGCGCATGCTGTCGGTCATGGTGAAGGACTACGCCGACCTTGAGCAGATCTGGGACGGCCCGACGCCGGCTCCGGTATTCCGTCCGGTCGATGGGGAGAGTCGTCGTGGCTGAGCGATACAACGCCGATGAAGTGCGCCGGTTGAGGGATGCCCTCTGGCGGATCAAGGTCGATCCCCACGGCCATCCGGGCAGGTCGGACGCACTGCACATCGCCGCCAGCGAGGACGACTGCCCGGTCTGCGCCACCGTCAACGCCGCTCTCAACGACGAATCAGGATCGCACCCGGTCAGCCGAGCAACGTTCGATGAGCAGGGCCGCTACACCGGACGAGAGATATGACGTACTACGACGGCGACCTCTACACCGTTGCCAAGGAAGCAGAGGTGCATGTCCAGGCCGGCGAGACGGTTTACCAGAAGTGGACCTGCGAAGCCTGCGGCGAGCGCGTCACCGCTTCGAACCCGAACGCCTTCACGACCATGGGCAAGCACGACGAGTGTCCGGTGGACGACGGTCACATCACTGACCTCCGGGTGAAGGGGTGCAACTACATGGCCGTGCGGGTAAGCCAGCCCGAAGGGTTCACCTACAACGGGGAGACGCAGCGATGAACCTGATCTGCCGCATCTTCGGGCACCGCTGGAAGGTGATCTACACCGATGACGACGAGTGCCAGCGCTGCAAGATGATCCGTTACTGGCCGATGGCCTCTTGGCAGAAGCACCTCTGGAAGAAGGGCGAGGTCTGATGACCGACAACCCGCTTGTGGCGATCGTTGACGACATCATCCGACAGGCGACGATCCTCAACAGCACTGTGCGGGAACTGGGCGCCGAGAACATTTCGTTGGCCGAGGCCCGCCAGCTCGACAAGAAGGTGCGTCTGGCCGAGGACTGGCTGCTCGGAGTGCGGAAGGTTCTGCTCTCGCCGCAGGAGCCGCTCGGATTTCCTAGCGAGGAATTTCCGACTCCACCCGGCGGCGCAACTCCTTCAGAATCTCCACACTGACCTCGGCGGCGCTGAGCGCTTCGAGGACGTGCTCGGGGGCGCCGTCGCGCCCGAAGTCAACCAGGCTGCGCCCAATCAGGTACAGGCAGTGCTCCACCTGCGGCGGCAGTTCGTGCGTCGCCAACGCTGCGATCCGCTTGGCTGCCTTCGTTTCCTGCTCCAGCGTCGTCAGCTTCCGCCTGAGGCCCATCCCAGTCCTTCAAGTCAGTGATGTCCACGATGAGGTCCGACGCCCCCAGAGCCGCCTTGAGGGCGTCGTCCTCGGTGCGCTCGACGTTGCGCCACTTCCCGACGACGAGGATGCGCCGGTACCCGATCCTGACTGCTACGCCGCAGCCCTGGCGATATGGCTCTTCGACTTCTTCTGTCCGGGCCGGCCCCCGCCATCGCTGCGGGGGTCCGGGGGACTTGAGGGTGTGCCAGTAGAAGGGTCCGATGTCGTGGGTCCAGGGCACGCTTCCAGCACCTCGTCAGCTTTCTCCAGCCAGTCATCGATCTCCGGGTGGTCCCATACCCCAGCCATGCACGCCTCCTAGTCCAGGTCGGCCGGCCATTCTTCGTGGTAGTCGAAGAAGGGGTCGAGCCGACGGTTGATGAACCTCCCTGTACTGGCAACGTCCTTCAGGTCCCGCCAGACATTCGACGGAACGTCGTAGTAGCCGTACACCCTCCCATTTCGGAACTGGATGCGAAGAGTCCTGTCTGAGGGGTCATAGGAGGCCCGGAGGGTACGGGGCCGGGGCGGATAGATGGTGGCGCTCGGGTCCTTCAGCAATGAGCCGGGCGAGTAGGTGAACCGGCCGGCTTCGTCACGCGGTTGAGGGCGCCGAACCTCTGGATCCCCGAACTCCCAGATATCGGCGCCCTCGGGAAAAAATAGCGGGGGCGTGTCGTAGTACTTCGGGGCGACACGCTTCGGCATTTAGCCTCCCAGCGCCTCGATCAGCTCGTCCTTGTTCATCGAGCTGTAGCCCTCGACACCCTGCTCCCGAGCCATGTCGACCAGCTCGGCCTTGGTCATGTCGTTGAGGTCGCCCTCGCCCTCAGCCTGGGAGCCGCCCTCGGGGGCCGCCTTGATGTTGGCCGGCGGCTGCGACTCGCCGGGGATGTGGGCACCCTCGGGGTTGGCCGTGATGCCGAGCGGCGAGGCGTAGTCGACGTTCCCGACCCGCACCTGATCTGCCGGGTCGAGCACTTCGGCGCTCTCGGCGATCTGGTTCTCGGGGATGACCAGGCCGGTCTTCTCCATCTCCTCGGCGTCGGGGAGCTGCTCCTCCACGAACTGCTGCGGCAGCTCGCGGGCGTTCTTGGGCGGCTCGGGACCCTGCTGCGAGGTCCAGCCCCGCAGGCTGTCGGCCTCATCGGCCGGCACCGTCTCGCCCAACAGGTCCGGCTTTTCCTTGGTGGCGGCCATCAATTCCTCCTCGTTGAAATAGCCATAGCGACCTGGATGTTACCCGTCCACGATCTCAGCATCTTCGATGCCAGATTCCCCGATGGAGGTCTGCTCAACCACGCGGGCCTGAGCTTTGTCCGGCTCGGATTTTGCGTCGCTGTCGCCGAAAATTCGAATGACGACACCTTCCTCGTAATGCTCGCCCCGCAGCCCCCCGATGAAATTGCTGACATGCTCCAGCACTTCGGAGGCCGGAATGGTGTGCTGGCGCTCGTTCTTGCCGACCTTCATGAACAGCACCACGTAGCCGTCGAGCCGCAGGCCCTCGTTCAGGCCCTCCTTGAAGGCGGCCCCGAGGCCCTCGTCTTTGACCGTGGCCCGGTTCTGCCTCATCCCCATTCCTTGCGGTGGACCGGCACGCACAGCTCGCCCTGCTCGCCCAGGAGGGCCTCCAGGTCAGCGAAGGACAGCCAGGCGTCGCCGCCCTGGCCCCAGCTCTCGCCCCAGCTCTGGTGCAGCCGTACGGCCTTCTTGGTCAGGGTCACGCCCTTGATCAGGATGCAGTGGCCGCCCATCAGCGAACCGGTCTTGCGGACGAAGCCGTCCTTGTCGGTGTTCATCATGCCGGCGTACCAATTCGTGCCGAGCACCACCGGGCCGAAATAACCGAGCGTCTTGATCAGCTCGTCCATGTCGCCGAAAATCCAGCGGTACTCGCCGATCAGGCCGCGGCCCTCGGCCATCTTCGGCGGCCGGCCGGCGCAGACCTTGGCCCCCGCCAGCGTGCTGGTGCCCTCGTACGCTTCGCCGGCCCACTGGTCGTACTTCTGCGCCGTCTTGTAGATCCACCGGGCGAAGTCGTGGTCGATCCCCTCGATGACCACCGGAGGAGCGACCAGTTCGTGCGCCCAGGCGTGGCCGACACAGCTCCCCTCCTGGCCCTGGTCGAGATGAACGCCGCAATTCCAGGTGTGGCTGCGGGGCTTGTACGCCTTGGCCGGCTCCAGTTCGGCGATCAGCTCAGTCATGGGGAACGACCGCGACCGCTCATCGAATTGGACGACGCGCCCGAGCCGGGAGTCCTCGACCTCGCCGCCGCCCCGCATGATCAGAGAGGTGTCGGTCTGACCACTGCCCGGCGGCAGCACGGTGGCCGGGGGTTGCTCCTCATCGAGGCGCATCAGGCCGCCGTTCGGGTAGCTCTTCTTGCCGTGGAATTCACAGTAGAAGTCGGTATTGGCTGCCTGGGTCATGGTCCGATAGGTGGCCGGCTGGCCGCAATTCACACAGACTTCGTTCGCCATACCGCTCATCCTTGCAGGTGGCCGTACCGACTCGGTGCATCGAAATCGTGCGGCCGGCCAACGGCGCCCCGAGCTGCCCGGCGACGTGCCGCCAGCTCGTCCTGGAGCGGGTGCAGCTCAGGCGGCGGGTTTTCGTCGCTGAGCCAATATCCCCAGGCCATGTCGCTGACCAGGGTGTGGGTCAGGACGAGGTCGTACGCCGCCCAGGCAACCGTGGCCCGCACCGCCTTGTCCCGGTCGTGCGGGCGAATTTCAGCCAGGACGGTGTCGAGGGCGGCGGTGACCTCGGGGTCGGTCATCCGGCCACGGTACGCGAAGAGGGGACCTGTCGTGGGACAGGCCCCCTCTCCCAGCAAGCGCCACCCAGAGCTTAGAACGGCCAGCCTGCCTCGCTGCCGGCCTCCAGGGCCGCCATGAGCACGAACGTGGCGTCGGTGAACCCGCCGTAGGTGTACCGACCACTGCCGGGCGGCACCGTGCCGGCCCGGTACCCCGCCAGGTTGAAGGCGTGGACGGCCGGGATGGCCTTGTACGTGGAGCTGTCGATCCCGTCGCTGCGGCCGTAGTAGGTCCGCATCGGCTGGCCGGCGTCGTCCATGCTCTGCTCGTCGGTGAAAATCACCACCCGGTCGTGGTTGGCGAAGTGCTCCTGCACCGAGCGCCAGATCATCGTGCCGTGTCCGACGGAGCCGATGCTTGCCCCCACCCGGTCTACGTAGCGCAGGACCGACTCCGACTTGCCGATCGGGAACTCCTTCGACTGGTCACCGAAGATGACCACGGTCGGGTTGGCCGCCCGCTTCGCCAGAGCGCCGGCAAACAGAGCGCCGACCTCGAACCGCCGCGCCTTGCTGCGGTCGGAGACGGTGTCGTTCATCGACGCCGAGGTGTCGATCAGGATCAGCGATCGGCCGCTCAGCTCGGGGATGTTCCGGCAGGAGTAGTCGAGCGCACGCTCCAGGGAGGCGCCCCACTCCAGACTCGGAGCGTTCTTGTAGGCGCTCCAGAACCGGTACGGGAACTGCCGACTCTTGGCGACCTCCTCGGGGTCCTCGATCCGACGGCAGACCTCGGACTTGACCTTGGCGTAAATGCCGGCGTCATCGAAATTCCGCAGGTTGCGGATCAGGGCCATGTAGCCCATCTGCGGGATGACCGACATCCACGCCTCGGAGTCCATGCCGCCCGGCAGCCAGCCGGCGAGCCGCTCCCAGCTCCAGCCTGCCTCGGCCACCAGGCCCTCCTTGAGCGCCACGCGCCGGCCCTCGGTGGGCATGGCGAGCAGCCGGCGGTCCAGGTGGATCAGCTCCAGGCTGTCAGGGATCTCGGCGTTGTCCGGGTGGTGCCGGCGGTCGAGCAGGTACTTGAACAGGTCGCTCTGGCGTCCGGCCGGCGGCGCCCCCTTGCCACCCCAGACCATGCGCGGCCGCGGGTGAACCAACTCGATCACGTCGGCGAAGCGGATGTCCTTGCTCTGGCCGTCCCACTTCAGGGCGTTGCGCTCGGTGTAGAGCCGGACCACGGCGTCGGCCACACCCCGCTTGAGGGCGGCCGGCAGCTTGCGGCCGTACTGGCTCATCCAGTAGCCGAGGATCTCGGCCGGCTCGTCGGCGCGGGAGATCGCCTGCCGGACGGCACGCCGGCCGCCGGGGGCGCCCGAGCGCACGAACTCGGCGGCCATGACCAGGCTGGCCGAGCGCATCTGCAGGGTGTTCCGCAGGTACTCGATGAAGCCGACCTTGCCGGCGGTGCGCTGCTCCAGGTCTTCGGCGCCGAGCAGCCACTCGGGGTTGGTCTTCGCCACCTGATGGACGAGGCGCTGGAAGCGCTCGTCGCGAGCGGTGGCGCTCTCATAGAAGGTGCCTTCCGACACCATGTTGGTGGCCGCCAGGAGGAACAGCTCCGACTCGGCGTCTCGGCTGTAGCCGACGGCGCCTTCGTGGGTCCGGGTGATGCCAGTGCTCCGAACCGGGCCGGTCGGCCGGGCGGTGGGACGATTGGTGAACTTGGTCATGGCTCCTCCCTGGGTACGAATTCCCGCCCGAGAACAGCTTGGACACGGTAGGACCGGTTTCCCGGTTTGCCGGTTCGTCGGCCGGCGGTGCCCCGAAGGGCTGGCACGAAGTAACCGTGGTCCGTCGCATCGAGCGGGTGAAGCTGGGCCAGAGAACAGGTCGGAGAGCGGGTAGCCGGGCTTGAACCGGCAGAGCGGGGCTTCGAACCCCGGCTCCTCTAACCGAAGTACCGCACCCCATCGCTTCTGGCCCATTTGACGGCGCCGAATTTTCAAGGAGCGAGTTCTATGGCACGCACCTCTTCACCTGACGCCGTCAAAAAGACCGGCTCGGGAACCGTTCGGGGTCGGGTAGCCCAAGCCAATTGGGCAGGTGCGGCGACTCTCGTCCCCATCACCTTGGATTCGAACCAAGAAGTAACCGACGCCCTTCGCACCGAGCCGGCGAAAAGGCTGCCAGAGAACAGGGATGGCCTCGCGGGTTGTCTTCACCGAAAGAAGTACCGCATTGCCTTCGCATCTGGCAGTTACAAAATCCGGGGGTAGGGCCTCTGCGCCACCAGTACAGGCCACTTCCAGCTACCGCAGTCACTACCCCCGGAGAGTTGACCCTGAGAACCAGTCGCCTCGGCGTACGACTAGGCGCCGGCCTTTGCAGCAGGAGTCGAACCTGCATCGTCTGATTAGCAGTCAGAAGTAAGCCAAATGCTTCGCTTCAGGGTCAGGAATTGTCGGTCCCGAGAACAAGGTCGGAACAGGAGACGTTGGTGCCTTAGGCCACTAGGCTACGGCGCCCTCTCGGGCGGCCGGCGGGATTCGAACCCGCGTCCCCCTCTTGTAAGGAGAAGTAACCCGCTCCTTCGCTTCGGGACCGATGAAAAATTGTCAAGGTGCAGGGACGGCTGCTGCTTGCGGCGCAGGGCAGCTCTTTGGGCTTGCGCCCTGCCGGTTTTGAGCCGGCCGCGAGGCATATCGCCTTCGATTCCTCGTTCCGCCCTCGGAGATATTGCAGCGCCCGCCGAGAAGCGTCAACCGATTTTCTGCAGGCGCTCCTGGATTTCGGCGATGAGCTTGGCCGTGTCCTTGGTCGCGTCGACCTGGCGCTTGAGCGCAGCGATCTGCAGCTCCAACGCCTCGATCTTCTCCTCGGCCTTGCCCAGCTCCCGGTGAAGCTGCCGGTTCTCTTCCTCCAGGGCCGGATACTCCTCCAGAACGGCCGCTACGGCGTCCAGGCGCTCTTGGGTGAGCGTTGACCGTCCGTTGGTTACCGGGGCTGCAGGAGCCGCTGCAGGGGCCTCTGTCTCGACCTCGCACAGACGGATGGCGTAGCTGCGCTTGCCTTGCACCTCGCGTTGGATCTCGCCCCGCTCCTCCATACGCCTGAGCGTCGAGGCCAGCGTGCCCGGCTCGATCTTGAGCTGGTGGGCGAGCTTCGAGGTGACGAAGCCCTCGGCCTCGCGGATTTCCCGGTTCTTTCGCCGGCCGAGGTTGGCGATGACCTGTTCCCGAATGGTTGCCACGACTGGATCCTCCGATAGCCCGCCACCAGGCGGATTGTCAAGAGTTTACCAGCTCGCCTTTCCTATGGGTTTCGAAGGCCGCCTGCATCTCGGTATAGGTCCCTTGCAGCTCGTCTTTCCAGCCGCAGGAGCACCAGACCTTCGAGCGTGGCCCGATCCGCATGTAGCCGGCCCGGTGGTGGGCCTCGGTCACGATCTGGCTGCGGACCCGGCCACCGGAGAGTGTCACCTTGCGGGGCATCAGCGGGTCCACCCTCGGGGGTTCACCACGCCACGCTCCACGAAGATGTCGCCCACGGCGTGACGGCCCTTGGCCGGCGGCAGCTCGGGTTGCTCGAACTGCTCGGTGCGAAGGTTGGGGTTGGTCTTGACCGGTGGGTGCATCTCGGCCGGCAGCGCTTTCTCGTAGTAGGCGCTGTGCCCGCTGAAGCCGTGCATGCCTCGGGCCATGTAGGTGTTCTCCCGCGGGTCGTAGCCCTTCTCCTTCGACCGGGGGTCCTGGCGGAAATGCTGCACGGCGAAGCGGTCGGCGCGCCCTTCCTCCGCGGCCTGCTGGGCCTTCGTCTCGTAGCGGCTCGACTCGCTGGCCTCGACGTAGGAATCGTGGTGGCCCAGCTCATGGAGGAACGTCTGCTCTGCGCGGGGGTCGTCGCCCTTGACCGCAGCCTGCGTGCCCAGTGCGTGCCCCCAGTCGTCCCTGGCGGTGGGGTACAGGCCGATGGTGGCCTTGCGGGTCTTGGGCACGTCGGGCATGTCCATGGGGCGCAGCGACGGCTGGCCGGGGCGTACTTGGTCACCATGGCTCATGTACTCGCCGGCCACGGTTAATGCGTCATGCGGCGACTTCGGGTAGGTGCGGATGTGCTCCAGGCCCACCAGGGGATCGCTGGTGTACTTCTCGGGCTTCGGTGCTCCACGCCGGGACGCGACCCGCGGGGCATAGTCGGCCTTCTCGTCGTACTCGTTGGTCGGGATCGTGCTGCGGGCCAGCGTGTCGAGCATGCGCGACCGCGCCCGATTGGCGATGTCCCCGCCGGGGTCGGCATTGCGGTCGTAATGGCTCGGCCCGTAGAGGTGGCCGGCCTCGTTCATGTTCGTGCTGACCTCGACGTGAGCCTTGAAGTTGTCCCGCACGGCCGCCAGGCGCTCGGGGGAGTACCCCCGCGGCCCCGGCCGCTGCCGGGTCAGGTTCATGTTGCCGGGGAGCTGGTCGAGCGCCCGCTTGTCGAAGAGCGTGCCGGGCTGCGGCTGGCCCTTGAATGGCCCGGTAAATCCGGGCGTCATGCGTGTCGCTCGCCTGCCCTTGGTCGGCACGATTCCCAGCTTAGGCTCCGACGCGGGCGGGGGTCGGGCGCCGGCACCATCGGCGCTCGCCCCTGCCCAAGCGGGACCGGCTCAGGGTGGCTGTCACCGGCCCTGGGGCAGACCGTCAGTTACCCCACCGTGCGGATCTCTAACCGGGACGCCGTCGACCCGGAGGAACTCGTCCAGCTCATGCTGCTCGATCATCCAGAAGCAGTGCCGGATGTAGTCGATGAACGCCTCCTTCGGCAGCTCGCCCCGCACTCCGTAGTTGAAGGCGACGTGGGTCTTCCGATCCTGGTGGTAGGCGTCATCGAACTCGGCGACACAGATGAAACGGTGGTCGTGGGACTGACCGAAAGACCAGACCGTCTGCTCACAGATGATGTCGAAGCGGAAATTCGGCTTGTAGCTGACTTCCCGAAGCCACGACGGGTACTCGCAGAGCACGGCCCGCTCGCCCCTGGCGCACTGCCTCAGGCGCTCCAGCGCCGGCTCCAGGGTCAGATCGTAGGAATTGAAGGTGACCACTGCTCTCCTCGCGGGCGCGTGGGGGTAGGGGTTCAATTCTGGCGGGTCATGCCAGCGAAGCGGTTCTTCGCCACCTTGTTGTTCTCGCACATGATGTGGACCTGCGCCGGCACCCAGCGGCCGTCCGGCAGCCGCACCATGGCATAGACGAGCTGGCTCGGCTTGCCGCAGATCTCGCAGCGGTCACCCAGTTCCATCTCCGCTCGGTCCCTTCTCGAAGAAATCCGCCACCTGCCCGAGCACGAAATCAGCGTGGCGATCGAGCAGGGCCTCCAGAAACTCGCCGGCCGAGGCGTGGGCCGGGACGTGCTGCAGGTAATCCTGGCCGATCGCCCGGATGGCGGCGGCCACGTCAGTACGAGGCATCCAGATCTCGCCCTCGTCGTCTTCCCGCACCCGCATCTCCATCAGGCCCTCCTGGCCCTCATAAGTTCCCGCACGAACTCGGTGACCTCGTCCAGGCACTGCGGGTTCCAGATTGTGTCGGCCCGCGGGTAGAAGGCGTACTGGCGCCACCGGCCGTACCAGCGAATCTCTCCGAGCACGTCGCCGTGCAGCTTCGACACGACGTTCACGATCTGGGTCTTGCGACCGGCCGGGGTCCGGTCGAAGAAGACGAGGTACTCGGTGCGCTGCAGGACGCCGCTCATCACTTCACCGCCCAGACCACCGGGGCGTGCCCCAGCGCCCGCCAGAGGCCCGCCAGGTGGCCTTGGAGCAACGTCCCCGACTCCGTAGCCCTGCGGACCTCCAGCGGGCTTCTACGGGCCGCCCAGCGAGCTGGGGCGCTCATAGGGAAGCGGGCGGCCACGATCCGGCGGTAGCAGTCGTTCCCGAGCGGCTCGGGGTGCTCGGCTTCGAGCAGGCCACAGACATCACACTGCCTGCGGGCGCCGAAGGGCATGGTGGTGCGGCCCCGGAGGATCACCCGGTCGTTCATACCGACACCCACTCGTACTGGCCGCCCCGGAACAGGTGCGGCGACTCCCGCACCGAGTCGGGCAGCGGGCTGTAGCTGACCCGCTTGTAGTGACCCTCTTCGGCTACCTCTCGCCCCAGGTGGGCGCAGGCGAGCAGGACGAGGTTGAAGTCGATCTCCTCGGGCGGCGGCCACTCGGGGGCCGGATAGACGAGGCCGTCAAGCGGCCCGCCGGCAAAGCGCATTGCGTCAGGAGCCATCAGTCCCTCCACCGCGTCGCTAGCACCTCGGCCATCTCGGGCCAGTCGTAGCGCGCCCTGTACGTCCCGTAGAGCACGACCTTGTCACCCTTCGACTCCTCGATGTCCGGCACGCCGTAGAGCTTCGAGAAATCGCTGACGAAACGAACTCGGGGGTCGTTCCGCGAGATGTCGTTGTCGTGGCACCAGCCCATGAATTCGCCCCAGGTGCCGGCGATCACGTAGATGCGCCGGATGACCGTCACGACGCTCCGAGCGCTCTGCGCTGCTGACGCTGGGCGATCTCCTCGTCGGTCACGATGCGCTCGGCGACACGCTCCAGCTCGATCTTGGGCACCCACTCCTCGATGCGGTTCTCGACCAGCCCATGAGCACCGGGGAACGACGTTGTCCCCCAGTGCATGAGCGCCCGGTGCTTCTCCGTCTTGAGCACGATGCCGATCGGCCCGGCGGGCAGCCGGCGCGCCCGGTCGCCTTTCCGCAGCGTGGGAATGACGGCCGAGGCGCCGTTGCTGTGTCCGTTGCCGTTGGCCGGCGGCAGCCGACGCCGGCTGACCATCAGTCCGCGACGGCGCCGAGGGCAGTCTTCAGCCAGAGCCGGATGTCCTCGAAGTCCGTCTCGTCGGCGTCATTGAAGGAGGGCATGGCTTTGAAGCCCTTCTCCTCCTCCAGTGACTTCAGCAGGAACAGCTCGACGGCCTTGAGCACCTTGCGCCGCTGCTCCTCGACGGTGCGGTCAGCCTGGTACTCGGAGAGCGACAGGTCAGCCAGCGCCTGCGCCTGAGCACCGATGAGGCACCACTGGTCCTCGCCGTTCTTGCCCTTCTTGTGGGTGACACCCTTCGTCCAGTTCTCCTCGGACGACAGCAGGTCGAGCATGCGCTCAATGACGGCGCGGATGAACGGCTTGGCCTTCTCGAAATCGAGCGCCTCGGTATCACCGGCCACCCACTGGCCCTGGCCCGGCATGCTCTTGTACTCGTACTCGCTCCACTTCGGCTTGGAGTCGAACTGGAAATCCTGCTTGTAGAGCGCCAGGAATTCCTTGCGGCCGGTGAACTGCTGGCGCGCCATGAGCTTCTCGTACCGTCTCATCTCCTCGGCGACGGAGGCCCAGATGTCGGCCGCCGCAGCTCCGGTCTTTACAACGTCTCCTGCCACTAGATCTCCTCCGGGTCGAGTCCGACCAGCTCAGCGTATTTCTCCGACTGCTTGATCCCGAGTAGCTCGTCCGATTTCTTCGACACCCTGGCCCACAGATCATCGAGGGCCTGATCCTCTTCCTTCTTCGCCGTCTTAGCCGCCGGCAGGCCCGACTTCTTGGCCTGCATGGGCTTCTTGCCTTCGTCGGAGATGGCCTGCTTGACCGACGGGTGGACGACGTACTGGTACGACTGCGGCTTCGGCATCTGCTTCAGAGCGGCGACGATGTCGTCCTTGGTGACCGAGGCCGCCTGGGGCTTCATCGCCTGGTCCCAGGAGGTCCCGAGCACGCTCGGGCCGCCCATGGTGCCGATCATCTGCTCCAAGGCGCCGAGCTTGGCGTTCTTCTCCTCGGCCGTCAACGGAATTTCCCCGAACATCCCGGCCACGGCGACGGCGGCGATCGTGTCGATGGCGGCGTGGACCGTGGCGTCCTGCAGGTAGAGCTTTTCAGCGCCCATGGCTTGTACGAGACAGCTCCGCACCCGCCGCTCGGCACCGTGGCGCATGGCCTCGACCGTGGCCCGCATCGTCATCTCATGCGGCTGGCCCTGCCACTTCCAGTGCTTCATGACCTCGACGCGCAACCACTGGATGAAGTTCCCCACCGGTCCTCCAATAGACAAGACCTCCAGGGTAGCGTCTTGCGCGTGCCCCCTGCAGGCCCTATCCTCGAAGAGTCCGCTCGGACATGTTTCATCTCCTTGTTGTGGAGCCGGCCCCAGGTGGCGATACCTGGGGCCTCGCTCTTTCAGTCCCCCAACAGCTTCCCGAACTTGTCCAGCTCGCTGGAAAGCGCCGGGTTCTTCTTCTTGAACTGTGCCTGCTTGTCGAGCAGATGCTCTTCCAGCAGCGCCTTCCGGCGATGCTCTCCCGCCGCCGGCCACTCCACGTCGTTCGGTCGGAACAGCCGCTGGCCGCCCTCCCACTGCGACCTGATGCTGGCCTGGTGAGCAGCGTGCTCTTCTTCCTGGGGGGTGACGCCAGAGGCCGCGTATTCAGGGAGATGCTCGGCTTCGGCCTTGATGATGGGGTGGACGTTCTTCCCCTGCTTAACGGCCTGCTGAACGAATTGCCGATGGCTCACGACGTGGTGCATCCCAGGGACCCGGATCGAGATCGAGCCGATGTCTTCCACCTCGTTGCGGTAGTACTCGCCGACATCCTCGGGCATCTTGTACCAGTCACTCCACTGGTCAGGGATGGCCCGCTTTGGCTCGTTGGCCGTTCGGCCGGCGTGCCGGACAGCGAACACCCGCGAGACGGCGGTTGCCCGGTCCTCCCCGGTGTGCGGATGCGGGACCTCCCGCGGTGTGCCCTGCGCCGTCAATCGCTCGACGGCAGCCTGGCGGGTCCCGAAATGGACGCCCTCGTTGCCGGACCTTCTCATCTCCGTTGAGTCGACGTGCATCCCTCGGAGCGCCGGGTGCTGGAACCGGCCGTGAAACCAGGACCGGGGATCGTTGGCGAACTGCTGAGCGGTCTGCTGATGCGGCTCGGCCAGCGGGACTTCGTTGGTGTCGAACAGCCGGCCTTGGGGAGCGCGGTTGCGCTCTTTGAAATAGTCCAACCCGAAGCTTGCCCGGCGGGCATCCTCAGGGCCGATCTGAGCCGACTCGAATTCCTTACGCCGGGTCACAGGTCGAGCTTCCGCTGCGTGACCTTCCGCTCGCCGGGCCGCGGGAAGGCCCACTGCAACCAGGGGGCGTGCCAATTATGGGCCGGGTTCGGCTCACCGACCGCCTTGCGCCGCAAGGCTTCCTTGGTCTGCGGGCTGTGCAGCGGGAGCTGGCCGCCCTCCTGGGCGCCGAAGAGGCGACCCTGGGGGCGCTCAGGCGTGCCGGGGATCCACGGCCGGCCGCGATTGAGACGCTGGGCGTTCCATTGCCGGCCGAGCGCTCTCCAGCTCATGGGCCGATCCTACTGCCGAACGCCTTGACCGCCTCTTCGATCAGCAGCAAGGCGATCGAGTGGTCGAGGCAGTGCGAGGTGCGCTGCTCGTTGACCGGCACGCCGGCGTGAGGGCACCGGAATTCGCCGGCCTCGAAATCCCACTCCAGCTCGCCGGCACGGGTGATGGGGTGGTGCGGGGCGATCGGCGCTCCCTCCGACCCCGCCGAACTGGCCGACAGCGTGGCCTGGAGGTTGATGGCCCCGTTCACGTTGGTCAGGTTCACCCCACCGATTATGGACGCGGCAAGGTCCCCCAGAGGACGTGCTACCCCCTGGGGGACCTGCTCGCTGCCCGGCTCACCAGCCGAATTTAGAAACCGCCGAAGCCGTTGAAGCAGTTCAGGAAGCTGGCGCCGTTCCAGCTCCCATTGAGCGTGATGAAGCAGACGTTCTTGCGGTAGCTGCTGGTCCGGCCGTGGCGCCGCCGCAGTTGGGCGGTGTCGGCGATGGACGGCAGGGCTATTACCTCGTCGGTGATGGACAGTTCGTGCAGCATGGCTCCCCCTAGCTAGGTGAGGTGTCGGTCACCAGAGGGGTTCGACGCCGGTTTGTCCCATTCCTGCCCGTCTGTCCGTTACGTCCTGATGACGTACTGGAACTCTGGCATGGCGTAGATCGGTGGGGTACCGAATTCGATGGCGTGCTGGTCGGCCCGGATGGCCGCCGCCGGCCGGGCGCTGGCCCGCAGGTCCGGCACCCGCATGCGCTTCACCCCGAACCACCGCTCGGCACCGAAGGCGTCGCCGATGGCGCTGTGGAGCTTCGGGTAGGCGGCCTTGGTCACCAGGCGGCCGTCGCAGGGCAGGAAGCCCGGAGGCGCCCCCTCACCGACGAACGGCAGGATCGTGCCGGGCGGAACGACGCAGGAGTAGCCGCCCATGCCGGCGGCACTGGCCTCGGCCGGGGCCATGGCGGCCCAGTCCATGCCGGCCAGCATCTTGCCGGCGAACGGCAGGGCGACAAGGCCCTTCAGGAAATTGCGTCGCTCCATTCCTCGTCCCCCTTGTCCATGACCTTCCCCTCAGCTCAAAGGACGAACAGTGTCGGTAGCCCGGAAAATAAGGCTCTTCGTGCTGACCGACTGACCGGCCCTCCAGTAATTCCATGTCTTGACGGTCAGACCGATCATTATGCGCCGAGGCATGGACTGGTTGAACCTCTTTGTTTGTGCCACCCGATCCCGCAGCACCACCCGCGGATCGCCGTCATAAAGGTTGACGCCATTCAACACCCCGGCCCAGAAATCGTCAGCCTCTTCCTCAGTGGCAACCTCCGACATCCGCCGCCAAAGAGAAGCCACCACCGGCACCGGGAACCGCCCGTTCTTAGCCGCCCCACTCCAGGCCGGAATGATCTCCCGAAGCTCCGGGTAGTCATCAAGGAATTCCTGAAAACGAGGAAAAGTAGCCCGCGCCCCAGCCGGCGGGTGCCAATCACCGTTGGCCTCAAAACCCAGCTCCACGTTGATGGTGGCAGCGAGGGCGTGGGCGTACTTCTCGCCCTGGATCATAAATTGATCTCCGAAAGAACGTGCCGCGCCCTTGTCGGTCGCCACCATGCTGTCAAGCGGCAAATTCAAACCGACCAGCATGTCAATGGCGATACCAGGCATCTCCTCGTCGGCCAGCACGATCGCACTCAATCGATGCCGTCCGTTGATCAGCCGCCCCCGGACATCCTTGCAGATGGCGTCATTCGTCAACGTCCATTCGCCCCGGAGCATCATGTCAGCGTATCCCCGCACGATCAGAGGCTTGATCCGACGCTGGTGGAGCTGGTCGGCGGTAGCGAGGAATTCGGTTGCCGGCTCGACAGTGAAGCGGATGACCTTGAAGATCGGCTTCGATTCAGAGAGCACAGACTCGGTCCTACGACGATGCGTTACCGTCGTCATCGAGGGTCTTCCTTTCGTCGGAGATGGCCCGCTGAGGGCACCGGTTACCGGCCGGTGCCCTCACCTTATCCAGCTAGCGCGTACTCCCAGCGTTATGCCGGGACCCATCGCCCCTCCCGAATGAAGCCGTGCAGCCCACAGCCACCCTTCTCGGGCGACATCAGAATCGACGGGCTGAGGGTGAGCGGGTCCCAGCTCTGCACCTGCCACACCGCCCGGCTGCCGTCGTTCCCATGGCGGTTGGCCGGCGTGTCGAACAGGACCGCTCCCTCGCAGCGCTTATCGCCGTGGAAGTGCCCGACGACGATTCCCGTCCACGGCTCGTCCTCCAGGTGGGCGTACTGGGGATTCAATTCCCGGTCCGGCTCCCAGCACAGCTTCCGCATGTAGACGCCGTGCCCGAGGTCGATTTCCGAGCTGCTCACCGGATCTTGGCCCGCGACCAGAAGGCGGCCCGAGCGGCCTCCTCCAGCTTTTCGTGGAACAGGCTGTGCGCCTCCGTCGAGGCGTCGGTGAATTCCACCAGCGCCCCGCAGTCCTCGCAGACGATCGAGGTCCCGCCCCGGTCGAGGTGGTACTTGAATTGCTGGAGCTGGGCCATGTTCAGTCCCCCGGTATCGACTGCCCGCACTCCGGGCACCGCCGAGCAAGATATTCCCTCAGGGCGTTCTCCACCACCCTGGTCACCGAGGCGTCGGTCTTTTCCGCTTCGGCCCGGACCCGAGCCAGCAGCCAGCTCGGCAGCCGGTACGTCACCGCCTCCCGCTTGATTTTCCCCTGCGGCTCGGCCAGCTTCATTTATAGGACCCCTCCCGGTGTCGCTCGTTAATAGGAATTCGACGGGAATTCCCCCTGATGACTCTCCCATTTCTTCGGACCACTGCCCCTGCAGAGGGCGAAATTCCGGGCGCCTTCCCCCTCCCACGAATTCGGCTCGCCCCCGTTTATTCGACCTGATTCTATCCTCGGACCACTGTCATACAACGTATTCGTCTCCACTGCGCTGAGCTATTCAGCAAAAATCCATCCGCGAGTCCAGGCCCACCCGGTTGGGCGGGTGCGACTTAAGGGTGGGGGGTGAGTGGGCCAGCCCTGAAATGCTTCACTACTCGGTGCGAATTCAGCGCTCTGACCAGGGCTTTTAATCGCTGCATGCGGCGTTGGAATTGCAGCGATGAAGGGGTAAAGGTGCAGGTCAGAGGCTATAAGCTGCAGCATTGGCCTCGAGTGGGAGGAGCAACGCTGCAATTCGGGTGAACGAGCTGCACACTGGCCGGCGCCACCGCCAGCGGAGCTGGCCGAGGGACCTGGGAAAGGCGGGATATTCGGGCCTGCTGAGTTGGTCCTTTCGCCTCTATGCGAGCTGGGCTGCTGGGTCTATTGGCTGTATGGGAGGATGAGTTCTTCTTGGAGGGGTATTTACAGGCGCCGGGAATTCCACCAATTGGAGGCTGCAATGTACCAGTACCGGGCTGACGTAATTCGCATAGTCGACGGCGACACTCTGCACCTCGATGTGGACCTGGGGTTCGATATCCGCCGGGCCGATACGTTCCGGCTCTACGGAATCAACGCCCCCGAGCTGTCCACGGCCGAGGGGCTGGCCGCCAAGGACTGGTTGACGGACCAATTGGCCGGCGGCATCGACATGGTCACCACGCACAAGGACACCAGGGAGAAGTACGGGCGCTACCTCGGCACCCTGTGGGTCGACGGGGTGAATATCAACGAGGCCATGGTCGAGGCCGGGCATGCCGTTCCCTATTCGGGAGGATCACGTACCATCGAGCAATGACCTGGGGGAACGTCCTGGCCGGGCTATTCATCATCACCACGCTGGCCCTGATCTACGCCCTCGAATACCTGAGCATCAAGATCGAGCGGCGGGTGCAGCGACGCTGGGATCGCCGATGAGCCGGCGCCAGCACCACAAGGGCAAGAAGCGACCGCGGAGCTGGCACCACACCTGGAAGACCGGTCGTCATTGGCTCAGGGCCATGCGGGCCTTGGAGCGGCTGTGAATTCCTGCGTGCGGTGCGGCCATGGGCGTGATCTCCATGCGCCGACCTGTGTGTGCGGGTGCATGGCGTGGATTTCTCCGCTCGTCCATGCACCCGCCGATGAATTACTGACCCTGCGCCCGCTCCCCGCCGCCCTGCTGGCCCTGGGCCTGGCCGGCGACGTTCACCTCGGGGCTGACCTGGATCTTGCTCAGCAGGTCATTGAGGGCTGACACGTCGAGGTTCTGCTGGTTCGCCAGGTTGATCAGGTCATCGACGCGCATCTGCTTCACGTCGCCGCCCGCCGAGCTGACGGTCTGTGCGCTCGGGCCGCCCTGGCTCATGCCGCCGCCCTGGGTGGTGGTCTGGGCAGGGTCCGGCGCCGGCTGGTTGGGGTTGCTCATGCTCTCCTCCTGGAGGTTGGGGTGGGACCAGTATCTACCCAGCGCCGACGTAGACTGAGCATGTGAGCGTGCCCTTCTCCCCCAAGCAATTCGCTGCTGCCGATTCGCCATTCCCAGCTCGGCGAATTCCTCTCTCACAGGTGAAGCTGTCCCAGCACGAAGCGGTCATGGACCGGGCCAAGATCGACCGCATGAAGTCGACGTGGAGCGATGGGTTCGCCCCGCCCGTCGTAGCCGAGCGCAACGGCCAGTACTTCGTGCTCGACGGCCATCACCGGGCCATGGCCGCCGCCGAGCTAGGCAAGAAGACGCTGCGCGTGCGGATCAGCGAATGAGTCACGAAGCGCTCTCGCCCCGGCAATTTGGCCCTGGCGGCAAATACACCAGCCGCCCCGTCGACATGTACGGCAACGTCGTGACCGGTGGGGACCCGAAGTACGTCAGGGGGCTTGAGGCCGTCCACACCGCTTCGGGCCGCGGTGTCGGGCGCATGAACTGGTTCGGCCCGGCTGGTGAAGGAGGGCGACACGTTCAAGGCTCGCCCGATCCCACCAAGCCCGCCATCTTCAAGGTGGTGGTGTCGAAGCCCCAACGGCGCAAGGGAATTGCGACGGCCATGCTGGAGCACGCTCGGGATATCGCTCCGGGCCTCCAGCACTCAGGACCGCAGGCGCTCAGTCCCGAGGGCGCCGCCTGGGCCAGAAACAGACCATGACCAAATCAGCCCAGGGAGTGTGATGGGACGCACATCGGAATTCGCTGGTGGCGGCAACCCTTTCCAAGCCAAGGCCCGAGCTGAGAAGGCCGCCGCTCTGGCCCATGCGCTGCGCTCGGGGATCCATGGCACCGACCGGGCCGTGGTCGCCAAGAAGCTCGGCTACAAGTCGGTGTCCGACACCACCTGGGGGCACGTCGACTCCATCCTCGGCGGCGAGAAGGACAGCAGCTACGAGGACTGGAAAGAGCGCAGCGGGTACAACGCCCGCAAGGCCAAGGCCAACCAATGGCTTGAGGGGCTGTACTGAGTGATCGAGTACGAGAGCTGCGGCGAAAGGCTGGCCCCATGACCAACCTATCCCCGGACCAATTCCCGAATAGGCAGGGCTGGCTGGGTGGGCACGCCAAGGCCCAGCCCGTCTATGGGCGGGTGCAGGGCGAAGGCGGTAATTGGGGGGCCGTCTCCACCTTCGCCTCCCTGGCCGACGCCCACCACGTCCACGAACAGAGCTTCGGACCGATCCTGGCCCGCGATACCCAGGGCGTGACCAGGACGGTGGGCGAGCGTCCCTACCCCGGCGACATGCACCTCTACCCCATGAGCGCCGGCCATCCCGACGAGGGCGCCCAGCCCACGCACGTCATCAAGCGAGCGAGCAGCGGCGGCTACACCATGCGCTACAAGGTGGGGAGCAAGGCCGGCGTACGGGCTCCCTCACGCCGGCACGGCTGGGCCATGGACAGCCGGTGAACTACTGCTGCGGCCAGAGCCTAACAGCGTGCGCGCAGGGGTCATCGCCCTCGTCCCAGGCGGCCTCTTCCTCAGGCGTCTGAGGCTGCAGGCCGTGGGTCGTGCAGAACGGCTCTGAGCACCAGCCCTGCTTGGCGCCGAACTCCAGCCAGGCGGCGAATTCGTAGAGGCGCTCGGCCTTCCTGGCCCGCTCCTTCCACATCTGGCGCTCGTCCATACAGGTCGTGCGGATGTGGTCGAGGAAGCCCTTCACCTCATCCCAGGTCATGCCTCCTGGTTCTTCAGCCGGCGTCAGGTTCACCGCTTCACAACGCGCCGCACCACACTCTGAGCCGGCGGGTTATAGGACGGCTTCTCCTTGCCCGGAATTCCCTTCAAGCCGTGCGTCCTCGTCCACTCGGCCCAGATCTCGTTGAGCTGCGTCTCGCAGCGGCGCAGGGTCATCGAGCATTCCCGCATCAGCTCCAGCATCTCCTGCTCGCGCTGGTCCGTTGACATCGCAGTCCCCCTTGTGTCGCGCCCGTAGAGCGCAGCGCTCCCGCATCCCCATGCCGATGTAGACGATGCCGGTGCAGCGGTTCACCGCTTCCACCACGGCATGAATTTCCGCAGCTCCTCCACTGAGGGCCAGGTCCCGTTGAAAGTCAGCGCCCGATCATCCAGAGATACGAAGGCCGGTGGGCGATCAGCGCTGACCTTCAGAGGCGGGAAGCCATACTTCTCCAGCCAGCAGGCGATATCGCCGCTTCCGCCAGCATCGTTGCAGCGGCTGCTCACTACCACGACGGTGAAGTACTTCATGGCCCGCTCCACGAACATCAAAGCGCCGGGCACCGGGCCGTTCATCACCCCGTCGTTCCAGCCGGTGTAGGCGTGGAGCGTGCCATCGAAGTCGAGCGCCAAGATAGGCTTCGATTTCATCGCTTCTTCAGGGCGTCGTTGTGGCGGAAGACAGCCTCCCGAGCGAGCTGGCCGGTGTCCATCTGGCCGATGAGAATGTCGTCGTCGGTGGCGACGGCCGAGATCATGGCGTAGATGTTCCTGCTCACCCGCCGACCGACGCGCCATTCCGACAGCAAGCAGCGCAGGCTGATCTGGCTGTCGCGAGCGTCATGCCGATCGCTCTCGTCACCACTCATTGCGCCACCCAGGCCGGCTTCTTGTAGCCCATCTCCACGACGCGCTTTCCCTTCTCGTACACGGCCTCCCTGGTGGCAAACCAGCGCACCGACGGGCCGATAGCTTCGCACGCCTTGTCGAGGATGGCTTCGAAATCAACCAGCGGATCCGTAGGTCCGGTCACGAACGTCACCGTCACCTCATGCCGATCCTTCACTGGCACACCACCCGCTCGATGCCGGCAGCCTTGATGAGCTTCCCGCACATGTCACAGGGCACGCAGTGGTCGCGGTCGAGGCTGGCGATGTAGATCGTGCCGCCCGGCGTGTACCCGGCGTAGGCGATGGCGTTCATCTCGGCGTGGAGCGAGATGCAGTTCGAGAAGTCCTGGGCGCCGAGCACCCCGTCAGCATGGCTGGGCTGCTCCTCACGGCTCAGCAGGCCCCGCGGGCACTCTCCAGCCAGGCAGCTCCCGCTCTTGCGTGGTGCGCCGTTGTAACCGGTGCTGACGATGCGCTGCTCCTGGTCAACGATCACGGCACCGAATTTCGCTCGCCGGCAGTCGGCACGGTAGGCGACGGCCTGGGCGATGAGCAGGAAGTAGGCGTCCCAGTCAGGGCGCGTCGCTTCGAGGCTGTGCTTGTGGTTCCATTCCGACACCACGTCCTGGGGCGTGCTCATTCGCCGGCCGCCCGTCGCAGCACCAGCTCGTACTGGTTCGTCTTGTTCTCCAGGGCGATACGCGTCTCGGTCAGCTCCAGCATGAGATCCTCGACCGTGGACCTCAGCTCGGCGTTCTCCTGCTCCAGCTCACGCACGCGCTGCTGCAGTCGGGCGACGCCGAGAAATTCAGGCTTGCTCGGTCGCACCGCTATGGCGGCGCCCTTGTTGAGCGGGCAGTTGTGGACGACGAACCATTCGGTGCCGCAGGCGCAACGCTGCAGCGGTGGCCGGTTCAGCGCATGAGCGCTGGTTGACGCTTTGCTTCCCATGTTGCCGGGTCCCCTTGGATCGGTGCCATCAGTCCGTTGCCATCAAAGCGTTTCCATCCTCGACGGACGCTCACGATGAGCCGGCCGAGGTGAAGGTCGGGCATCTCCTCGAAGTGCTCCTTGAGATCGTCGCAGACCATCTCCCACAGCCAGCCGCGGCATTCCTTCTGCAGCCATTCACGCGCAGCGACGCAGTGGCTGCAGGTCTTGGCGTTGTACCAGCTCCCGTCGTAGACGCCCCAGAAATCCTCGTAGCTCTCGCCCCGCTCGATCACCCGCCGGCACTCCCCGCAGTGGTGCGCCTTGCGGGATTTGCTGATCGTCTTGTAGCGGGTGTGCTGGTAGGAGTCCTCGGCGTAATCGATCATGCAAATGGTGATCACCTCCCGGTGCGGCGGTAGTACTCCATGCGTCGGTCAGCGTGACAGCGCTTGCAGTTGCGCCCGCCCCGCTTGTCGATGTACGTGTTCTCGGGCGTGAATTCGTGGCCCTCGCGGCAATGGGTTCGCTTCTCCGCAGCGTCCTGGTTGTTCACGGCCCTGGTGCCCTTGAACAAATGATCAGGGTTCACGCATGGCCGATTGTCGCAGGCGTGCAGCACACAGAGATCGTCTTCGAGATCGGGATCAACGAAGTAGCGGTAGGCCCAACGGTGGGCGTACTCACCCTTGAACTGGCCGTAGCCGTTCGAGCATTTCCCCTGCCATTCCCAGCACCCGCCGCCCGGCAGTTGCTTGACCCTGGAAAAGAACTCGACGCTGGCCGTCGTGACCGGAGGAGCTTCTATGCACATGAGGATCACCCCTTAGTCATGTGAAGCACGTACTCGTAGGACGTGCGGTTCTCGCTGTTCTGGCCGTAGCGCATCCTCGGTGTCTCGATCGGATACGCCTTGTGAAGCTTGAAGCCCAGCTCGGTGCAGACCCGCAGGTGCGTCCGCACCACCGGCAGACGCTTGCGGCCATGGCTCTGGGTGGTGCGGATGAAATCGCTGACGTTGAGCAGGAACGGCGCATCGTGCTTGAGCACCCGCTTCACCTCAGCCCAGGCCCTGACGTGGAAGCGCCAGTACTCCTTCTGCCAGGCATAGAGCGTGCCGGCGTTGTCAGGATGGAGCTGCCGCTCGGAATCACCCGTCGTGCGCCGCAGGTCGTGGGTGTAGCTTCGCCGGATCGAGGTGTCCTTGGCCTTGTGGCTGTCGCTCATGCGATTTCCGTAGACCGGACTGGTGACACAGCCATCAAAGCTCTCAGGCTCAAATGGCAGGTTCAGAGCGTTGCCCACCACGGTGTTCGCATGCACCGCCGCCCACTCTGGTTCAATCTCCACCCCGACGGTGCGTAGAGAGACGGAGGCGAGCTGGTGGACACGGCCGATGCCGGCGAAGGGATCGAGGATGACACCCCGAGCGGGGAGCAGCCCCGAATTGCCGATGAAGCGGATGATGGTGTCGGTGAAGGCGGCTGGGAAATAGATGCGGCGCTCGGGTTCATCGTGGGCCTGCTGTTCGCCGTCATCCTCGCTGCCATGGGGGCCTGGTTTTTGCACCTGATGAGTTCTCGATAACGGTGTCGCCATCGGTAT
The DNA here is from genome assembly GCA_035692845.1 of Gemmatimonadales bacterium. GTDB lineage: Bacteria > Gemmatimonadota > Gemmatimonadetes > Gemmatimonadales > GWC2-71-9 > CAMLHP01. The sequence goes on along the minus strand of DASSHL010000151.1, from coordinate 50,493 downwards.
TCCTTCGTGTCACTTCCATGTGGGAAAGGGGTACAGACTGTGAGACATGCGCTGATAGTTGCCGTATAGATGCTGGTCAGGGACCATTTTCAGTATCAGCCGCATGTTCAGCAGTCTGTATGCCTTTCCCATACGGCTCCAGCCAGCGGCCTTCGTGCCAGCGAGTGTGAGTGACCATGTGGGCGAACCAGACGGCCGCCCCGCACGTCGAGCACGCCACCAGCTCGGCCGTAATTGCCTCGTAGCCCGGCGGTGTGGCATCGGCTGGCAAATCAGTGCCACTCGTAAAAGACGCGGTGCTCGGGCTTCTCGCCTTGCATGGCCCGGTGGTTGATGTCACCACGCTCGACATGACCGCGACGCCGGACACACGGCAGTTCGATCCGCTTGCCCTCGACCATGACCTTCGGCCCTGGAGCGTGGCAGCGCGCCCCCACCCTGTCATCAGGATCGGGGAAATTCGGCCTCTGGTGGATGGCGATCGGCACGACCTCGATCGGCGACGGCGCCGGCAGCTCAGGGGCCTTGGGTGGCTTCGGCTCGTAGCCCTCGCCTGGGGCGTACTCCATCTCCTCGTCCATGGTCCGAGCCTACCTGAAGTCGGAGCCGGCTACATCTTGCGTTTGAGACGCAGCCGCCTCATTCTGGTGAGCATGATCAATGTCGAAATATTCGATGGTGACGAGGTCGGCTACCGCCGCTGGCTCGACGCCCATCCCTTCAGCGGCTACATCGTGAACTGGACGCGGCACCGTGATCCTTGGTACCCGATGATGCACCGCCGAGGGTGCCCGATCCTTCATGCCCACCGAGGCAACCACACCACGAACTACCCCAAGGCCGCCTGTGACAGCGAGGAGCTGCTGAAGCTCTGGCTCAAGGTCAACGACATCGGAGGCCGGGGCGGCGACACCAGGGAATGCGGGCACTGCATGGGCGTGTGGTCGCGGGTGAACATGCGGCTGCGCTGAGCATCTTCCCCGCCCACAGCTTGTAAATGAGGGGCCGCTACGGTGGCCCCTCGTCGCGTCTGCTTGTCGCTTGACATGTCGTTACGAATGTCGTTTCATCTGCATGTCGCTGATGACATCAATTGGAACAACATAAGGAGCACGCCCATGATCGACCCGACAACCGTGGACATCCCCGACATCCCCGTCCACAAGACCCAGCACGGCAAATTCGACCCCATGGCGGTCGTGTGGGACGCCGAGAAGCACAAGAAGCTGGCCGCCGGCACCGTCTGGTTCGACCCCGAGGTCCAGCGGTCGTTCCGGGCGGCACACGCTCAGAAGATCTCGAAGACCTGGAACATCGCCATGGCCGACCCCGTCCACCTGTCGGTGCGCGACGACGGCACCGAGGTCATCATCGACGGCGCTCACACCGCCTGGGCGGCCATGGACAACGGGGTGAAGTCCCTGCCCTGCATCCGGCACTACGGCCTGACCAAGAGGCAGGAGGCGGCCTTCCACCTGCGCCACCAGAGCGCTCGCCAGGCCGACTCGGCGGCCGACAAGTGGGGCCTCAAGATCGCCGCCGGCATCCCCCAGTACGTGGACGCCGACAAGGTGCTGAGGAAGCACAATCTGGTGGTCGGCAGCCACATCAAGGCGGCCGGCGCCCTCGACTTCGTCGTGAAGAACTACGGGGCCGACGCCCTGGAGAGTGTGATCCTGACCATGAACGCCTGGGTGCCCGGCGGCGCCAAGCGCGAAGACTGGACAGCCAGCTCCGTCATCCGGTCGCTCGGGTTCCTGTTCGGGAATTACCCGCTGGTCGCGACGCCGGCCCAGCTCGGCAAGAAGCTCGGCACCAAGGTGACGCCGCGCTACCTCGACACCCAGATCGCCGAGAACTCCAAGGGCGGTGGCGGGTCGGGTTCCCGCTTCCGGGTCGGGTCGAAGATGATCGCCGACATCTGGAACATCCGGCGGAAGACCAACCTGTACCCCATCGGTGTGCTCGGCGTCGAGCCGGCTGACGAGGACGAGGGCGAAGACGACTGATACTCGATCCAGCTCTACAGGGCGTACGCGGAGTTAATCCCCCTCCACGACCTCGCCCTCGATGACGTGGCCGTTGGTGGCCGGCAGCTCGGGCTGGGGTCGCTCTCCGAAGATGCGGGAGAGCACCCCGGCGCCGGCCTTGATCTCGGTGATCTGCCGGACGGTGTCGCGGGTGTCCTCGATGTCCTTCAGCTCCTTGACCAGGCGCATGAGCCGGTCAACCTCGTTGGAGAGGTTCGGGTCGCTGTAGCCGCCCTCCAGCTCCTCGGTGTACCGGCCGAAGGCCACCCGCTGCACCTGCATCTCCACGATGCTGTAGAGCGCCCCCAGGAGCTGCTCGCGGGTCCGCAGGCTGACCGGCAGGTTGAAGGCACAGGAGGCGTCAGGGCGAAATGCAGGGCACTGGGCGGCCACGTAGCAGTTCGAGCACGTCCGCACCGTCTCGGCCGGCGCCAGCGTCAACGTCTCGGCCGGCGTGAAGTTGAGCACCGGCAGCGGGACGGCCTCTTCTGTGCGCGCCAGAACGGGGGAGGTACCAACTGGGCCAGTGGTGCTCGGCGCGATCTCCCCGGTCACCGAGTCGACCGAGGGAGTAACTCCCCTGTGCTTCGCGAGCGATTCTTCGAAGCGCCGCCAGCTCCAGACGGTGAATCGGGTGACCTCGACCGGGTCATCGGCGAGGATCTTGGCGGCGTCGAAGCCGGCCCGCTCGAAGGCCATCTTGTGCTGCCGGCGCGCCCGGTCCTTGTACCGCTTGGGGTAGCGCTTGAGCCGGTGGCCGTCGAAGACCTGGGTGTCGCCGAATTTGCTCGGGCTGATCCAGCTCGTACTGGCCGCCGTGGCGAAGTGGACGTTGCGAAGCACGTCGGGCTGGGTCAAGGCGATGCCGTGGAAGCGGGTGTCCCATTGCCGGCTGAGGGTGTTGATCCGGCCGCCCAGGTAGCTCAGCTCGGCCAGAGCGCTGCCGGGTACGCCGACGCGGTCGTAGCGTCGGGCCAGGCGCTCCAGCTCGTCCATCCCGTAGTGCGGGTGCCAGATCGGCATGAACTTCGAGCCAAGGCCGTCCCAGAACGTCTCCCGCATGCCCTTGATGTGGTCGTAGCCGAGCTGCTGGAGGTCGAACTCGGCCACGATGTCGATGGCGTCGAGGTTGTCCTCCACGAATTCGCAGTAGCCCGTCTCGTACTCCCGCCAGCCGTTGTCGTCCATCTGGCCGGGGTTCTTGTTGGCGCCGAAGGCACCGCTGTCGAGCAGCACGCTGGTACCAGTAGGGAAATCAGGCAGCTCCCAGTTCGAGCGCTTCACCTTGCGGTAGAAGTAGGTGAAGCTGATGCCCAGGTTCCGCACGCCCTCGGCCAGCAGCAAACGCTGCCAGCCCTTCTGCTCGGCGCCCTGGAAATAGAGCTGGAACGGCTTGGTGTCAGTCGTCATCGGCATTCCCCACGGTGGCTTTTGCCCTCAGGATACGACGACGACTCACCTCCTCCGAGATTTCATCCCATGGCCGCAGCCCCGGCCGAAATTCAGGGCGCGCCGTTGCCGGCGAGGCGAAGAGCAGTGCTGTGATCGAGCGCCGCATGGCGATGGCCGCCCTGGTGGGACTGGCCGTGACCACCATCTCGATGTTGATATGGACGAGAGCACGATCCAGATGCCGCTCGAATACCTCGTCCTCGCTCAGCTCCAGTTCGTCGGGCAGCAGGTGGTACTGGTAAGCGAACGTGTCCCTCGGCAGCGCATTTTCCAGCAGCCAATGCTGCACCAGCTCGGGCTGGGTTTCCTCGGTGGAAAGGATCAGCCGGAACGCCGGCCGCACCAACCGGACCAGCTTGAGGCCGAGCGCCAGCGGCTCACGCGTCTGCCGGGCCAGCACCTCCTCGAAGTCGAAGAAGGCGGCCGTCATCCGTACAACGGATCGCCATCATGCCGGTGCTGCATCTCCGGGTCTGCGCCGTGGTGATGAGCGTGGAATGCTCGAATATCGACGCTGGGGTGGAAAGCTGAGGGCGCCAGGCCGTGGTGTGTTTCCAGGTGCCCCCGCAGCCAGGCTGTCGCCTCATCATCCTCGGTGACCTTGGTGAGATCGACCTCACGCCCACTCTCGAATTCCCGACGCCGGCTCATCGAAGATCGACCTCCTTGCGCCGCTTCTTGTCGAGGCCGTACGCCTGGATGTATTCGGGGCCATGGTCATCGTGGAATTCCTTCAGCGCTGACTTCATGTCGTCGTGGCTGAAGCTGCGGTTCTCGCCGACGTGGATCACGTCCACCGGCTCCTGGGTCGCCTTGTGCCGGACCTCGATGTACGGGCCGGCGTGGTAGCGCCCCTCCCAGGGACCGTGGCTGGCCTTGACGTGCGGGTCAGGGTCATCGTCGTCAGCGTGGATGCGCTGGCCGGGGAATTGCTTCTCCAGGTGCGAGACGGCCTGCTGCTGCGCCTGCATCCTCACCGGGCCGAAGATGTTCTCCATGCCCTCCCACAGGTGGGCGCCCATGGCCCGGCCCTCGGCGCCCCGCATCTCCTTCTCGGCCTGACCGAAATCGAATTCGTCGCGTCGGCTCATGGGATCCAGTCTGCTTTCGTCGGCTCATGACCGCGGGCGGCCACCATCTGCTCGGCGATGAGCTTGCCTTCGTCGGGGTCGCGGGCCAGCACGGTGAGGTAGCTGTGGCCGGCGGCCAGCTCGCCCTCCTTGAGCGTGTCCTTGTTCTTGGCCCACTGGACCTTGAACTGGTGCCGGCTGAGCGCCCGGTTCACAGCGCCCCGCCGTACATTGCACGCCGGCTGGCCCGCGAGGCTTCGTCGTGCGCCCCCTTGATGGCCCGTAGAGCGTCGATGAGGCCCGATCCCTTCCCCACCTGCCAGCGGGCGTTCTCGAAGGCCAGGAAGCCCTTGCCGCCGCCAAGGAACGCCGCCTTGCGTCCGAGGTGGATCTCATCGAAGAGCGCCAGCGCCTGCTGGGTGGTGCGGCTCAGGGCCTTGGTGGCGTTGTACCAGTGGGGCGAGCCGGGGTCATGCTGGCCGACTTCCTCGGCCTGGGCGTTGTACTGGTCGATGAGCTGGCGGCCGTACTCGGTGTCGCGGTGGAACTTCTCCCACCAGTCGGTCGGCAGCTTCTCAGGCCCCCAGTCGCCGGGCAGCTCGATGGGCGGAACGGTCCAGCTCCCATGGCTGACGTTGTAGGCGGCGTACGGGCTGATGTCGCGGATGTCCTGGGACTGCGGGTTGATGTAGAAGGTGACCTCGTAGCTTCGCCCGCCAAAATCGTGAGCGGCGGTGGTAGGCCATAGCTGGTCGTGCATCTCCTTGTTCATCTGGGCAGCCGTCATGTCGTCCGAGAATCCCACGAATTGCGGGTTGGTCTGCCGCAATTTCTGGAAGTCCACGCCGATCAGGATGTCGAGGTCGCCCGGCCCCGTTGCCTCCCGCTCAGCGCCCCACTGGTAGCTCGCCCCACTGCCGGCGATCCAGACGGTGCTCCAGCTCCTCGGAACGGCGTAGCGGCCCTTCCAGAAGCCGTAGAGCAGACCCAGGATCTCCTGGCGCACCGCCCCCTTGAGCGCCATGCCGTCGAACAGGTGTGGGTCGAGGCCGACATCGGGCTTGGAGAAGTAGCCCGAGGCGCCCTTCATCTCGACCGGGGCCGGCCGCAGGAAATCCTCGTAGCGCGTGCCGAGCCGGCCCCGGACATCCATCAGTGGGTGTGCCGCCGCTGCGCCCGGTTCGGATTGAGGATGGGCACACCGCCGGCCGGCGAGGCCATGACCTGCTTGACGAGCGCCTGGTCCTGCACCGCCTGCATCTGAGCGGCCATGGCCTGCATCATGGCGGCCACGGTGTTCTGCACCACGTTCTGGGTCATGTGCATGATCATCACGTCGCGCTGGGTCTGACAGGCCCCGGCGTGGATGTCGTGCAGCGTGGCCTCACGCTCCAGCTCCAGCGGCGTGTTGGCGTCAGTGAAGGCAACGTAAGAGCCGTCCGGCATCTGCACCACCAAGTAGGCGGTGATGGCCTTGATCGGCTCCTTCTCGGCCGGCGGGTTCGGTGCGTACGCCTTGGCCTCATCGATCTCGTCCTGCGTCAGCTCGACCATGTCGTCGGGGTGAATTTCGTGCTCAGACATCAACCGCAACCTTCTCCCTCGCCCAGACCACGCGGATACGAGGGACCACCGCCACAGTGTGCTGCACGTCCCCGGTGTCCTTCACGAAGACGAAGACATCGTCGTCGTGCAGCGTCATGTGGTCCGCTTCGATCTCGATCTTCTCTTCGAAGTCCAATTTGATTTCCCAGGTCTTCATGCGTGTCAGTGCTCCTTGTAGAGGCCCTTTGCGTGGCGCTTCTGTGTGTCCACCCAGCTCCGCACCGGGCAGAAGTTGCAGAGGTACACCTTGGGACCGGCTTTCCAGCCGATCTTGGTCGGATTGCCGATGCGCTTGTTGTCGTCCTGCCAATCGATGCAGCCCTGCTTCGGCCGGCTGTGATTGTTGAAGCACCGCAGCGCTTCTTCCTCGTACGTGCATTTGTCGGCGTACCACTCGTCGCCGAGGCCGTGGGTCAGGCCCAGCTCGGCGAGAATCTGCTTGCGGGCCGACACGTCGTTCCAGTACTTCTCCTCGACCCGCATCAGCAGCGCCTTATGCGGCTCGCCGTTGGGGAATCTCGGGTGGCGGTTGACGAGGTCATCGAGCACGACATCGCCCTCGACCGGGCCGGCATAGTCCGGCATCATGTCGACCGACCGGCAGTCCCGACAGGCCAGCAGACGTACCTGTTCGCTCACGTCGGCACCAGCCCATGGCGCTTCTGCTCTTCGAGCGAGAACTGCGACCAGCGCTTGTTCTCGTAGATCCACAGCGACAGGCAGACCGGGCACTGCACCTGGAGCTGATCCACATCGGGCGTGACGCGAGGCAGCGCCTTGGCGCAGTGGTCAGCGAGCGGCATCAGCCGAGCGCCTTCACGATGGCCCAGAAAACCCGATCCTTGTACTGCTGCTCGGCCGGCAACACCTCGTAGGGAACGAGCTGCGGGTGCTCCTTCGTGGCGAAGTTCTTGACCTCGCCGTACACCCAGCCTTCGTCCGTCTTGTACTGGCACCAATTCCTGTGGCTCTGCTCGGGGGTGGTGACCTCGCCCGAGCGGATTTTCCTCACTCCGTCGATGATCGAGTTCCTCAGGTCGGGGCCGGTGTTCTCCCAGGGGAAATTCACCTGCTCGCCGAACATCCTCTGCACCTGTCGGTTCGCCTCATGGCAGACGGCTGCCACCTGCTCATCGCTGAATTTGTGCTCCATGTCGTTCTCCGTCGATGGGGTCTAGCGGACGATGCCGCGCAGGTAGTCGTCCACCAGAAAGTCGCCAGTCTCCAGGAACGCCTGACTGCCGACGAGGTGGTTGTAGTAGTTCGCCTGGTCGAGCGGGCCGCCGCGGTCCTCGCCCTGGCGCAGGCGGATGGTGTGGTCGACAGCGCCCTGGCGCATGTCCTTGTTCATCGAGCGCTCGGAATTCACGGCCATGACTTAGCCCCTCCTGGTATTCCGGCCCCGGCCCTTGCTGTGGCTCTTCTTGACGTTGAGCTGCTTCCAGGTCGTGCCCATCTTGAGGCTCTTCCGGGGTTGGGTGCCGGCCTGGGTCAGCTTGCTGATGGACTGCTTCTTCCCTGGTGTCGCCATGACGCCATCATTGCACGCATGAACCGCTTCGATCGTCTTGCCGACCGGGTGGCAAATGCCGCCGCCTCGCCCTATTTCTTCTCGGCCTGCGTCCTGCTCGTAATTATCTGGCTGCCGAGCTTCCTGATCATGCCCGAGCAGGTGCCGGGGAAGGTCGACACCTGGCAGCTCGTCATCAACACGGCGACCACGATCATCACCTTCCTGATGGTGGCGCTCCTCCACAACGACCAGCAGCGCTTCGAGAAGGCCACCAATCAGCGGCTGGAGCGGATCATCGAGGCAGTCTGCGGCCACGACCCTGTCGAGGACGAGGGCCAGAAGACCTAGTTGACCTTGAAGTGGCTGCCCGTCAGGACGATGAGCTGCACCATCCAGGCGATGGTGAGCAGAGCCAGGCCGAGCGGCAGAGGCCGGCGCGGCGGGGCCGCCGTGTACCACTCCACCAGGAAGCAGACGACGGCGGCCAGGGCCAGCAGGGCGGCGATCCAATGCACGGTGGCCTCCTAGACGTTGGCGCCCAGCAGGCGCAGAAGGAAGACGATCACGACGAGGGCGACGAGCAGGCCGATGATGTTCCAGAACCAGCCGTAGGGGGGCATCTAGTCCTCCGAGAGATCGATGTGTCTCCCGCCTCTTTTCTCAGCGGCCAGGAAGTCAAACTGCCGGCTTAAGTGCTTCTTGATGTGCTCTTTAGCTTGGTCGCGGGATGCCTGTGCGCTGGCCGCCACGCCGGGGCCATTCACACCAGGGGGCGGCACGGCATAGTGGAAATCGGGGTCGTTCCTCGACATGCTGTATTTGCCGGTTCCGGGGATGTCGTTTCCCTGCTCGTCCGTCTTGTGCGGCCAGGCATGGTGGAACCAGCCGGCCCCCGGCACCGTGCCGGCCTCGGCCCCATGGACCCGCTCCCAGGTCGCCTGGGCCTTGGGGTTGAAGCCGATGGGGTCCCCGCACGATCGACACGCCGGCGCGTTCAAAACCAGAACTCCGTCATCCGGGCACTCCCCTGCCAGTCGTGCGGGCCGCCCGTCCAGGCGTCCCTGCGGTCGGGATAGAGGCGATCGAGGGCCAGAACGTCACGAACCCCCATGGCCCGCTGGTCGTAGCCGTAGCGGGGCCTCCAGGGGTCGATCTGGGGCAGGGGCGGCGCCAGGGCCGCGAGCTGCTCGCCAGGGACCTCGCCGGCCACCAGGGCCTGGTCGACCATCCGCTCCTCGTAGGTGCGGTTCGTGAAGCGCATTTCGGGTGGCCGACCGGCGGGCGCTGGCATGCTCTTCCTCCTGTAAAATGCAAGACGTGGCCGTCACACTCTCCGACGACGATTTCGAAGCGCTCTACGGGTACTTCTACCGAGCGTATTCGGCCGTGAGCAACGACTCCGTTCCCGAGCTGCTGAAGCAGAAGGACGAGGTCTGGCGGATCCTCCAGCGGATCGCCGCCGAGCACGGCCGGGACATGCCGGACCCGGCCGAGGAGATGAAGGCCAAGGTCCAGGCCCAGCTCGACCAGGGCGTGAGCCGCCGCCGGCTGCCGAAGCGCTAGGTGTACGGCTGCCCACGGCGCCGCGGTCCCTTGCTCGTCCCGCTCATGGCCCGCTCCAGGTGCTTGCCGCCCTCCCAGGTGATGGCCTGCATGGACAAGCCGAGGCCCTCGTCCTCCAGGTGCGCCGCCGTCCGGTAGGCGTCCTGGAAGTGCTCGTAGCGTGTGGGGGCGCCGGACTTCAGCGCCGCCGAGCTGATGCCCCGGCCGCTGTAGGTCCACGGCGTCAGCCGGTTGACCCCGATGTCGTGGGCGCGCCCGTCGATGGTCACGAACCGGTTCGAGGTCGGGTCGTTGATGTTGTGCATGAACGAGTGCGTCTTCGGGCTGCCCTGGCGGATTATCACGTCCTCGGGGTGCTCGCCCCGGAGGATCCGGTGAGCCTTGAGGAGCTGCACGTCGGGCGCCTTGCCAATCTCCAGGCCCTGGAGCACCTGCGACACGGCCGGGTGGCGCTTCTGGCCCGAGCCGGTGGCGCCGTGCTTCATGATCACGTCCCAGTCCTTCTGCCGGACGTGACGCAGCTCATGGAACGCCTGGATGTTTGAGCGCTCGAAGTCCATGCCGGGGCTGAGCGCCGCCACAAGGCCGGCTCCAGCGAGCTGGGCGTGCTGGCCGAGGCCCATGCCCTTCACGCCCTTGGCGACAGCCTCATGGACCCGCGGGTACCACTGCCGGCCAGCCTGGCGTACCTGTTCCGGCGAGGCGTTGTAGACGTTCCTGATGTTCTGCACGACCTGCTCGAACTGGTGCGGGTTGTGGAGGTCGGCCTTCGGATAGAGCGCTGCCAGGCCCCGTTCGTTCTTCACCCGCTACCTCCAGTCCGGCATCAGCCGACGAAGCTGCTGCACGCGGATCGGGTCGATGGTCCGAGGCGTGTGGGTCAAGGTCACCAGGCTGTTAGCGCCACGCGGGAACATCGCCGCACCGGCAGGGGGCAACCGGTTGGCGATGGCGTCTACCGGGGCCTGGCGAACACCTTCCGCCTCGGCCATCAACCCGAGCTGTGGATTCCAGGCCGCCGGCCAGAAGTAGTCGGCCCGGTCGATGCGCTCGCCCTTGTGGACGCCACGCTGGTAGCTCCGCTGGTTGACCCGGTTCTTCAGGCTGTCGAGCAGCCGGTCATCACGCCGGGTGCGGAAGGTCCCGAGGTAGCCGTCGGGGTACTCGGCCTCGGGCGTCTTGCGCCACATCGAGCGCTGAAAATCGAGTGCGTCGCGCCACCACGGCGACAAATCCCCACCGCCGCCCTGGGGGTAGGGCGTGCCGAAAGAAGTCTCGGCCCAGTTCTGCGTCACACAGCGATGCTACCCCGAGGCTCCCCAGTACCTAGCGACCTCGCGGTCGAGGTAGGCCCGCTGCGGGTGCTGCTTGAGCGACCCGTCCAGCTCGTTCATCGTGCCGGCCACGCGCCACAGCTCCTCGGCGCTGCCGTCCCAGCCGGCGGCGCGGGCCGCCTCGATGGCAGCAGTGGCGAGGTCGGCGAGATTGGGTGCCCGCAGCGCCTGCTGGGCCTGACGCAGTGCGTAGCGCAGGTCTTCGGCCCAGGGCGGGGGAATTTGCTGCTGCTCCATCACTGGTCGAGAAGTTCCTTCAGGAGCGGCACGTTGCCGGCGATCTCCTCGGCCTGCGTGATCTCCTGGTCACCGTGCCGAAGGCAGTGAGCCGTCTGGCCGACCTTCAGGAGCGTGCGGCTTTCTCGGGGCCGGACTCGTAATTCCTCACCACAGCCGCAAGCCATCTCGATTTTCTTCACCACGTAGTCCAATTCAATGCTCCGATTTATTGTCCAAGCCGGCCGAGGTTCTCCCAGATCCGGCTTACGTTCTTCGGATGGTGGGCGTTGTAGATGTAGTTCTTCTGCGTGAGGTCGTAGGCGGCTTCCTGATCATTGCGACGCATGGCCCGGTTGGCCGACGGCAGGTCCGGGTACTTCCGGCTGCGGTCGAGCACCGCCTCCGTCTTGCCCGTTCCCTTGTCGCTTTCGAGCCACCCTCCAAGGTACGTTCCCGGCTGGCTGAAAGCTACCCGGCCATTTCGTACGAATTGCGGCAAACGGCTCGGGGAGTACCCACGCTGGGGGTCCGCAGCTCTTGACACGCCCATGGCGTAGCGCTTCTCGCCAGGGTCGCTGACAATGAACCCTGGGGCCGTCGGCGCCGAGCCAGCGATGGGATGGGTGAAGCCACCTGCCCGTAGGTCAGTGTCGAGCTGGCGGAATTGGCCCCGGCTCAGGTTGGCGTTGGCCGGGGGGCGCATCAGCCGCCGCGGCTGGCGTCCCAGAAGTTCGAGCCGCTCCAGGCGTCCTGCAGCTTGGGGTAGCTCTTGATGACCCGGCCGTTGGCCTGGGTGGCGGCGGCCTCAGGCACCTGGGGCAGGCGCAGGGGGACCTCGACCCGCTGCCGGGCGCCGTGGCGCTCGTAGCTCTGGACCCGCTGCTTCTTCACGCCGGGACCGCCCGGCTCGCCGCCCTTGGCGTTGCCCTTCTTCCGCAGCGTGCCGCGCTCGGGGCTGGCCGACGGAGAACCACCGACGACGCCCTGGGGCATCCCGCCGGCCATCGTCGGCGCCAAGGGGGACTTGCGCTCGCGGGCCGTGCCGATTCCGCTCTTGTAGGTCTTGCCCATCAGTACGCTCCTGTCGCGCTGTCGCTGCCGAGGGGACCCTGCGAGATCTCGTCCTGGTAGCCGGTGGCGTAGGGGCCGGCGGCCTTGGCCGTGTGGTCCCCGTCGTACTCGCCGCAGTTGGCGCAGTGGCCGGGGTCACCGTCGGCCGGCACGAACTCCTTGCAGGGCACGGCCAGGCCGCCGTTCATGGAGAAGGAGGCCGGGTAGAAAGCGCCGCCGTAGATGCTCGTCCGGCCGCCCTGCCGGCGCCGGATGGCGTGGCCGTGCTGGCGGTCATCCTGGGGGTCGAAGCTCGCTGCCATGGTCACCAGCCTTTCACATCGGAATGACGAGCAGCGTGATGGCGCTGATCTCTCCTGTCTCCCCGTTGACGGTGGCGAAACCTGGCCGCACGACGAGGTCGATGCCTCTCGTCGCCACGTAGCCCCGAGCGATCACGCACGCCTTGATGGCCTGGTTGACCGCCCCGGCACCGACGGCCCGCAACGTCGGCTTGTGGTTGTCGTAAATGGCGTGGCTGATGACGGCGGCCAGCTCTTTGGGATTCGCAGAGCTGGTTACTCGGAGGATCTGCTCCTCGGCCGTCGGGGGGACAATTTCTGTGGTTCCCATTCAGCATGCACCTTTATTTTCGCCAGGACGGTCTTTTCATATTCGAAGCGTGGTCCGAGCTTCAGGCTACATGCCACCTTGGCGAGGGCGTAGGCATCTGCCTCATTGTCGTCGCCGAAGTCCTTCCCCCATTTCTTGAATACCGCCTTGAGCATCAGGTTCTTTTGGGCATTACCGGGCAGGCCACAGAACATCTTGAGCTGCTGCGAGGTGGGGATGGACGGATAGGCGAGCTGGTTCTCGACGCCGAATTCATCGAGGAGCGCCAGCTTCACCATGCCGCCCAGCTCGCCGAGCACCACGCCCTTCTGCGAGGAGAAGCCGTAGCCCTCCATGACGATGTGCTCGATGGGCGCCTCGACCATGAGCTTCGCCAGCCAGTCCTGCAGCCCGTCGCGCAGGTCCCACAGCCGGCGCACACCCCTGGTCTTGGGCTTCATGTTCAGCATCTCTTCGTGGTCATCCTCAGGACCACGAATTGCCGCAGCGGCGAAATGCGTCAGCGACTGGTCAATGCCGACGTACCAGCCACTAGTCGCGGCCGCCCGCTCGGAGGTACGCGTCGGTAACCTTCTTCGCGAGATCCTCGATGGTGCCGTCGTTGTGGATGATCTCGTCGTAGAGGCCGTCGGTGTCATCGTTCAGCTCCGTTTCGCTGCGGTGCCCGCCCAGTTCACCCTCCAGGCCAGCCCCCGGCCGGATGACACGCCAGACGTAACCGTCCCGCTTATGGATGGCCTGGGCCTCATTGAGGAGGCGCACGTCAGAGATCACGATGTTCGACTGCGGGCGCAATCCCCGGAAGGCGAGCTTGATCCACAGTTCGGGGTCGATGATGTCGCGACCCATCTCAGTGCCGACGCGCTGGTAGAGCCGGCGCACCTCGGGATTCTCCTTGGCCTTCTCCGGGCCGACGCGCTCGATCAGCTCGGACAACCGGTAGGGCACCACCCTGTCCACCGGCTCATGCAGCTCGCCAGCGACGTAATGAAACCCGACGATGGGGTCGATAGCCAGAGCACATTCCTTCACCTTGGCGCCGAATGCCTTCTGCTTGAAGCCGTGCTCCCGCAACAGGATGCCGGCGATGGTGTCCTTGCCGGCGTGAACAACGCCGCTCACGCCTATCAGCATTTCTTCCCGCCGTGCTTGTAGGGCCGGCTGTCGTTGTAGGCCATCTTGATCTGCATGGCGCGCTCGATGTCGATGCCGTTGTAGTGGGCGAAGTCAAGCACCCGGATGAGGATGTCGGCCAGCTCGATCGGCACGCCGTCAGGCTTGTCCTTCACGCCCTCCCGCTTGTCGTCCAGGTAGAAGACCTCGGTGATGTCCTGGCCGTGCCGGTAGTGCTCGAACGCTTCGGCCACCTCGGTGACGATGAGCATCATCACCTCTCCGATGTTGCGATCGCCGTTCTCCCACCAGCCGTGGTCGACAGCAGTCTTGTGGATCTGCTCGGCGTACTCGCTCAGGTTCATTTTCCTCCCTCAGTGTTGGGCAGGCCGACCTTGGTGGCATTGGCGGCGTCATAGACGAGTGGGATGCCGTTGGCGCCGCCCGGCACGAACACCACCGAGTTGTTCTTGCCGCTTGCAGCAATGGCCTTCAGAGCGTCGACCATCTCGAACTGCACGTAGAGCGGTGTCAGTGTCTTGGCGATCTCGTCCTGAGCCTCACGCACACCGATGGCGTCCTGCAAGCGAATTTCGGCCTGCTGCTTGGCGATCTCGACCCGCTGGGCCTGGTTGCGGATCTCGATGGTGCTGATCTTGACCCGGTTCTTGGCGTCCTGCAGCGCTTGGCCTCGGCTGACGTTCTTCTTCAAGATGAAGACACCGGTAATGATGCCGATGATGACGGCCAGCCCTACAAGCACACCGACGATCAGGCCGATGACGTTGCGCCAGTTGATAGATCCATCGTCGTCCATGTTCAGCTCCCCCTGCATGGCTCGCAGACGTATTTGTCGTGGTACTCGGACCAGTAGATGGTGTCGCCCTCCACGATGTCGTCCCCGCATTCTGGACACACCGAGTCGTACTGCGCTGTGATTTTCTTCGGTCGGCCGGGGTCGTGCCAGCCTGGCCCCTTCACCGGTCGGCCCATCAGTTATTCCAGTCGTTGGAGAGGTTCCGCAGCAGGTCGGTCACAGCTCCCCGAGCGGCGTCCCGGCTCTTCAGCGCCCGGTAGATGTAGCGCATGCGCTCCATCACGAAGATGACGATGTAGTCGTCCTCCTGGCCCTTCTTCGGCATGGCCCGCGGAGCGACCTCAATGGCTTTGATCTCGCTGTAGCGCACCCAGACATCGCCCTCCTCGCACTCCAGCCAGGCGTCGTACACCTTGCTCTGCGACCACGTAGCTGTCATGTCCCCTCCGACGTGATGAACATCTGTGGCTCGGTCTGCTTGATCAGAGCGTGGATCAGGGCGTCGACCCTGTTCTGCTCGCGCTCCAGCGTCTTGAACAGGAGCTGACCCGCCGGCACCTCGCCGTCCTCGGCGCGCATGGCCTCGATGAACGTCGTCCACATCTGACCGGTCAATTCAAGCAGCGGGCGCACGCTATCCGGTCGCTGCTGGTGATGCGGGACAATTTCCTGTCGCCACGTCCCCTGGTCATTGGTGGGCCACATGTAGATGGTGCCTTCAGGGGTGTCGTCGTAGAGCCACGCCCTGACAACGTTGACGATGGGTACGTGCTCGATGTAGCAGTTCACCGCTTCCCCCGGTACGGATAGTCGACCGGGTCGTGGCCGACGATCTTGCTCTCGTAGAGGTAGATGTCAGGCATGTGCCGGGTCACCAGCTCGCTGATGGTCATGCCGATCTTGACCATGAGGCCGGCCCGGCAGGCGTTCTGCATCACCGGCCCGAGCACGGCCGCCGCCCGCGGCGCCTGGGGGAGCTGGCGGGGGAAGTCGGTGCCGAGCTGATCCCAGACCCGGTCCCCGCAGACCTCGGTCATCTCGCACAGCACGACAACGAGCGCATCCCAGAGCGCCCGGCGGTACCAGAACGGCGTAGCGATGGTGGAGCGCTCCATCCCCAACCGCTTGTTCTCGGCCGCCTGGTAGGCGTCGAGCTGGGGGTCGGGGTGACACCGGGCGCAGACACAGGTGAAGGAGGACTGGTACTCGGCCGTGATGCCGTTGATGCAGTCCCGGTGCTTGCCCCGCTTGCAGAAGCTGCAGAGGTGCGGGCCTACGGCTGCCACCGACTCACCCGCCGGTCGTGGTCCTCTCGCCGGCCAACCCGGCGGGTCAACTCCCGGCTCACGACAGCGGCGTCGCGCTCGGTCGAGCTGTAGAGCACCTGCACCATCTTGCGCTTGGCGTGGGCCGTGTCGAACAGGTCTTGGCGCTTCTCGACCTCGGGATCGATGTCCCGCTGCGCCTTTGCCATTGTGACCCGCTCGTCCCGGCCCCCGCCCCAGTCCCGCAGCAGGACGAGCGCCTGGGCCTTCTGGAGGATGGCCTCGGCGGCGCGCTCATCGATCTCGGCTTCGGCGACGGCGCCAGCCAGATGATCGGTCCAGCGGGTCAGGGCGACGAACAGGCCCATGAGCTTGTCGTCGTTGAGATCGGTGATCTTAAGCGGAAGCCTTGGTATTTCGAAGGCCGGACGAGCCGGCAATGACAACCCGCCGCGTTCGAGCTGGGCCTTGGCCGTTGCTGCTTTCTCGGCCATTTCGAGAGCCAGGTTCTTCGTCATCATTCTCCAATGCGGCGTCCCAGCAGTTCTCCCTGTAGACGCACTTGGCACAAGTGGTGTTCTCGATGGCGGCCCAGTGCGGCCGACGCGGCGGCGTGTTGCTCTTCAGGGCGTACTTGATGTCCAGGCAGGCGTCGAGCAGGTCGGCCACCAGCGTCTCCTGGTACCGGACCCGGAATTCCTTCACCTGCTGATTGAATTTGTTCTCGTAGATGAAGATGATCTCCCGCCGGCCCGAGATGGCGAGGTAGAGCATGCCCTGCTTGACGTGACTGGCGAAGGGGCGCTTCAGGTCACGCCAGAGCGCCTCCATGTCGAACACCGAGCGCTCGGAGCCATCGTCGTTCTTGACCTTGCGGGTGTACTTCGAGAGCAGGTGCGGAGCGTCGTAGCGGATCGTGCCCATACCGATGCTTTTGATCTCGATCAGCGGGCACAGCTCCTCGACATCGTCGTCAGCAATGTCGCCGTCGGCGTGGCCGCCGATGAGGTACTTCTCACCGGTCAGCGGCACCTCCCGGTATTCGAGACAGCTCACGTCGGCCTTGCACAGTGGGCAGCTCTTCGGCGCCGTGGCGTCCCACTCGGTCTTGCAGGCGTTGCAGCGCCAATGACCGCGGAGCAGGCCCATCTCCCACAGCCAGGTCTGCCATTTGTCGTGAATATCGTGGCCCTCGGCCCAGACGTTCTCCAGGGTGAAGGGGTTGGCGTCAGTGTCCTCGATGGCCGGCGCCCCGACGAGCCGGAAGAAGGTCGAGCGCGGGCACCAGTCGGACTTGCACATCTCCGAGGGATGGATCACGTCCTGGCGGCGGTCATCAGGTGGGCGGATCATGATGTGGCGCTGAATGGCGCCGAGGATGCGTGTCTCGGTCTTGGAGGTGTCGAGGATCTGTCGCAGCGGCGACTTCTTCACCTGCCGGACGACACGGCCCACGCCGTTCACCTTCTTCCGCATCCGCTTGAGCGAATTTCGCTCCCGCTCAGTTCTCCCGCCCCACACGCCGAATTTCTCATGGTGCTGGAGCGCAAACTCCAGGCACTCCTGCTTGACCGGGCACGCCGGCTGCCCGTCCAATCCGTTGCACACCGACTTGGCCGCCTGGGCCACCGCTGTGGCGTCTTCACCCTCGCCCTTCTCGGGGTAGAAGAGCGCGGGGCGTGACCCTCCGCACTTACTCCTGGCCTGCCACCCTGGGCGCTCCCAATCGATCAACGAAATGCTCCAGCACGTCTTCTTCGGTAAACAGGACGTAGCGCCGATCAGCCAGCTCGATTGCGAACGCTGGAATCTTGCCTTCTGCCGTAGCCTCGTCGCAGTTCTTCGCCAGGTCAACGCCTTTCAACGTGATCTGGTTGTTCCCCCGCCATTTGTTTTCGATCAGCAGCTCGGGGGTAACAACATCGCCCTTCCTCGACCAGTGGGCACCCGAGCCGGGCTGGCGCCGGCCACCATACAGTCGAGCTGTGCGTTCCTCCTGCCGGCGCCACCCGCTCTTCTTCATCGCTTCATGCGCCGCTTGCTAACCCCGGAGCGCTGGCGCGGGTAGAGCGTCGACATGATCTCGGCCTCCAGCTCGCCGAGCAGGTCGGGCTGTTCCCGCAGGGCGTCGAGCAGCGCCTGCTTGCCCTGGTACTTCTCGCCGCCGAAGGCGTAGTAGGCCCCCGAGCGACTGATGAGCTTGTGCATCAGGCCAACGGCCACGATCTCCTTCGGCCGGTCGTACCCGCCGGCACTGAAGCCCCCGGCGTCGGTGAAATAGAAGTCGAACACCGCCGTGCGCTGCGGCGGCGCCGTCTTGTTCTTGATGCAGTGGGCCTTGATCGTCTGGCCGACCCGGAAATCGCCATCCTCGATCCACTCGTCGCGCTTGACCTCCAGCCGCACGACGAAGAAGAAATTCTTGCCCCGCCCGCCCGGCGTGGTGCGGGGGTCGCCGTACATGACCCCAATCTTCTCCCGCCACTGGTTGATCATCAGCCCGAGCACCGGCCGCTCGGCCTTCACCATTGAGCGCTTCATGGCCGGCTGCTGCTTGCGGAAGAACTGCCCGCTCAAAATGGCTCCCAGGCCCGGAGCGAGCTGGCCGATGTCGTTGTCGTCCTCGCGCTCGGGGACGAGCGCCGGCAGCGAGTCGACCACCACGCAGTCGACCTTGCGGGTGGACAGGAATTCGATGCAGGTCTGGTAGACCGTCTCCATCCCGTTGTCGGTCATCACGATGACCCGGCTGTCGTCCACGCCGAGGGTCTGCACCCACTCCCGGTCCCAGCTCCGCTCGGCGTCAAACCACAGCGCCGTCCACTTCGGGTCGCGGGCCTGGTTGGCGGCGATGGTCTTGAGCGCCAGCGCCGTCTTCCCGCTCGACTCGTAGCCGATGATCTCGCACCACTGGTTGAGCGGCCACCCGCCGCCCAGGGCGATGTCGAGGCTCAGGCTGCCCGAGGTGCAACGCGGCCGGATCTCGCTCGACATTTCCGAGCCGAGGATGAGCGTGCCCTCGCCGAGCTTCTTGTTGACCTTGGCAATCAGGGCGGCAATTTGGCTATCCACCCTTCGCCACCTTCTTGACGTGGTACCCGAGGTGCTGCGTCTTGGGGTTGGAATTGCCGGTCGCCGCTGCTTGCCAGGCTGCGGCCTCGTCCTCGTAGGTGGCGACGGGCACCGGCTTCTGGTGCAACGGGTGCATCGCCATCACGACGTGGAGGTACTCCTTGGCTGGCTGGGCGGCGGCCTTCTTCGCTGCCGGCTTTTTCTCAGTCGCCACGGTTCTTCTTCACAAAATGACGAACGACGAGGATGGCGATGATGATCAGCACCACGCCCGAGAAGCCGGTGAAGATCGTGTCGTTGTCGCCGTTATCCCCGCAACCAGCGAATAAGAAAAACAGGAGCGGGACCGCCCACACCGTCGCCGGCATTGTCCGCAGCTTCTCCACCGAGTCCTCCTACTTCTTCTTGGCTGCGCGGGTCTTGGGGTCCTTCAGCACGCCGTTGGCTTTGCGGATCGCCACACCTTCGCTGTCACCGTCCTTGAGAGCGCCGTTAGCGACGTGCAGCCATTGGCGCTTCTGGTTGGCGGTCTTGGCCTTCTTGGTCTTGTGGGGAACGTCGTCCTGAGTCCAGGGCATCAATCACCTCCGAAAATCACGAACTGGCCGTTGTAGGAGCAGTCGGCGCACTGGGGCGCCGGGGCGCAGTGCTGGCCGTGCTGGTTGACGACACCGATGCGCTCCCCCTGGTGGCCCTGCGCCCGGCTGAAGAAGTTCGAGCTGCCGCAGTTCGGGCAGTGACCCGTCTCCGTCTTCGTCGCCCGGCCGCCCTTCCAGGCCATGGTGTTGAGCTTCTTCTGGCCCGTCTGGGGGTCAATGATCCAGGTCGGCGGCGGGGAGCCGTCGTCCATCGGCTGCTGGGCCGGCCAGGCCGGCGCCATGACCGCCCCAGGAGGCCCTGTAGGGCCGTGAGACGGTTGGTACTGAGGCTGAGGGCCTGCAGGAGCTGCCGGCGCCCGGCCAAGCTTCCTGGCCCACCACGAAGAGGTGTCCGTCATTTCTCGCTCCAGCGGTCGCAGATTTTCACGTCGGCGATCAACGGTACCCGGAGGGGCACCGGCAGCTTCACGTTCTCCATGCAGCTCTTGACGATCTTGGCCGTCTCCTCGACCTCGTCCTCGGGCACCTGTGTCACCAGCTCGTCGTGAACGGTCAGCATCAGGACGGCCGAGGTGTCACGCAGGGCGCGGTAGAGATCGACCATGGCGATCTTCAGGATGTCGCCGGCCGACCCCTGGATCTTCGTGTTCACGGCCTGGCGCTCGGCGGCGCGCTGGCGCTTGAAGTCGTAGGGGTTGTCGATGTCGGGCAAGTGCCGGCGGCGGCCGAGGATGGTCGTGACGTATGGCTCCTGGGGGCGGATGCCCTTGGCCGCCGCCTCGGCCTTGCGGATGCGGGTTGCCTTGCAGCGGCGCACGACGGCGCGGCGCCAGGGGTCCACCCGCTTGTACGTGCCGAAGAAGGCGTCGATGAGCGCCTGGGCCTCCGTCTCGTTGGGCACGCCGTAGCGCTCGACCAGCGTCTGGGCCATGGCGCCGTAGGCCATCGAGAAGTTGCAGTTCTTCGCTCTTGCACGTTGTTCGCCGGAAGGCTCCTCGTCCTCGGGGATGTGGTATGCCCGGCGGGCGGTCATGGTGTGGAGGTCAAGGCCGTCGTTGTAGGCCGCGATGAGCAGCGGGTCCTTGGTGTAGTGGGCCAGGATCCGCAGCTCGATCTGGCTGTAGTCGGCGACGATCAGCTTGTAGCCGGGCGGGGCGACGAAGAGGTCGCGGATCTCCTTCGACTTCCGGGTGGGGATGTTCTGGAGGTTCGGCGTCCGGCAGGAGAAGCGGCCCGTCCGGGCGCCCCGCTGGTCGAAGTCGGCATGGAGCCGGGTGCCGTTGAGCCGGGTCTTGATCGCCAGGACGTAGGTCGAGTGCAGCTTGTGCAGGTCCAACCAGTGCAGGATGTCCTTGACCACCGGGTCGCGGCGCAGCTTGGCCGTGGCCTGGAGCGCCGCCGCCGACACCTGCGGCTCCTTCTTGACCTTGGTGACGTAGTACGGGTGCGCTTCGTGGCCGCGCTCCTCGAACACCAGCCGGATGATCTGGGCGTTGGCATTCAGGTTGATGTCCCAGCCGGCGGCCGAGCGCACCTTCTCGTAGGTGGCTTCGAGCTGGGCGGTGAGCTGGCGGTCGAGGGCGTCGAGGCCCTCCACGTCGATCTCGACGCCGGCCTGCTCCATCCAGACCACGCACTCCAGAACGCCCATCTCCAGGGCGTACAGCTCCTCCAGGCCGGCCTCCTCGATCTGCCGGCGGTACCGGCGGTCGAGCAGCCAGGTGTACTTCGAGTCGTGCCAGGAGTAATTGGCCGCCTCGGAGAAGGGGAATTTCTCGACACCGATGCGGCCCAGACTCTTGTCGTAGATGTACTTCAGCTCCCGCACGGTGCAGGCGCCCAGGCTGTAGGGCGAGCCGCCGAGGTGCGTCTCGTTGATCAGGAAGGAGCTGATCATCGTGTCGGAGTACGGCGGTGGCGGCACGAAGCCGAAGAGCTTGTCGGCCACCTCCAGGTCGAATTTGAGGCCGTGGCCGACCTTGCAGGCCGGGCCGGCGAATATCGGCTCCAGCATGCCGGCCACTACCTCGACGGGGAGCTGGCCGGGGGGATCGGCGTACTTCGGAATTGGCTTGCGGTTCTTGAGCGGCCGCGTCCCGTCCTTGGTCATCGGGATCTCGTAGGCCGCCAGGTCCCCGAGCGGGTGGCCGAACGGAATCACGTCAGCCCGGCCAGGGCCGGCCAGCGACAGCCAGACCGGTACGGCGTGACGCGGGTCGTTGCGCTTCTCGCCCATCGTCTCGAAGTCGTAGGCGAAGGCGTCGAAATCCTGGTAGGCCGCCGCCACCTCTTTGAGCTGGCGCTCGGTCGTGATGATGTTCTGGCTGCGGCGCAGCGGCCGAACCGCACGCATGGTGGTGACCAGGGGCGCCGCAGCCAGAGTCATCTATTCGTCGTCATCCTCGTCATCGAACTCCTCGTCCAGCATTTCTGCAGCGATTTCCTTGAGCTGCTTGAGCGCCGGCACCTTGATGACCTTGTGGTCGTACATCTTGCCCTGGTAGTGCTTAATGGCCTTGGCATCGAGCGGCTCGATCTCCCAATCCTCTTTGAGATCACGCGCTTTCACCGGGTCCACGCTGTAGCTCGTCTTCGACTTCTTGCCGGTGCGGCTGACCGCCCAGTACATGTCGCTGCGGTCGAGCGGGCCGGTGCGCTTGTCCTTGGCCTTGGCTTCGAGCTGCTCGGCCAGCCGGGGGCCGACCTCCCACACCTTGTTCTGCGGCTTCCCGTCCGACAAAAGCAAGATGTTGAAGGCGATGCGGAACGAGGGGGTATCCCCTGCGTCGCACAGCGGGCAGTTCTCCTCGATGCACACCCAGCTCCGCTTGCCGGACTGCCTGTCCACCCAGTGCTGCCTGTAACTGGCGAACGGTGCAGCCTGCAGGAAGCGGAGCAGCATCGCTTCGCCACTGTCATCGAACTTCAGGAAATCGGCGCCGAAGCCCGACTTCGCTTTGGTGGTGCGGTAGCCGTCCCAGCCAGGCCGGACGACGGAGTCCTCATCCTCCTCGTACTCGTCGCCGTCGCCGTCGTCTTCGGCGGCGGCCTGAGTTTCCTCGTCGTCTTCCGGCTCTTCTTCTTCCTCGGCGGCCCGGCGAACTACACGCCGCATTTACTTCCCCCTTCGCTTGATACCAAAAGCCTTCAGCAGATAGGACTTCTGGTTTTCGGTGAGCGTGATGGCGTCTTGGATTTCGTCGTGGAGTTGCGTGTTCAGCTCTTCGAGCACTAATTCGGTGAGGTTCGTTTTCGTAGACTGGAACTCATCGTCGTTCATCGTGAGCATGTCGGCGTCGCTGACCCCGATGTCGTTGGTCGACATCTCGACAGCGGCTCCGAAACTGTAGCTCTCATAGTCGGCCATCTTGACGGTGTAGCGGCGCTCCCGGCGGATGATCATTCGTCCAGCTCCCCTCGGGCTGCCGCTTCCAATTTGGTGAGCATCTCGGTGGCGATGGCGGCGTTCAACGGCTGATTGTCGATCGACATGTGGAGGTAGTCCTGCTTCACGTTCGACACTGAGGAGTGAGCACGGCTCTCGGCGTGCAGCATCGACTGAATTTCCTGCGCCATTCGGGAAAAGGCCCAGGCGTCCTCAGCCACGTCGAACTGCAACTCGACCACGACCACGGCGTTAATCCGGTGCCCTCGGTGGTCAGCACCCACAGTGATCCCCCAGCTCCAAGAACCAGCCCACCGGATCCGGGCGATCCGAACGCCGGACCTCGACCCAGCCCTCCATGTCCCCGGTCGCCGGCAACGTCTCGACCGTGGCGCCGTCCTCGGCGGCCCGAGCGGTGATCCGCTGGAGCGTGCAGTAGTTGCAGGTCGTGAGTTCGCTCACTGCGCCAGCCTCTTCAGCGCCTCGGCCACGCGAGCAGTGAATTTCGTCTCGTTGATGCCGCGGCGCGGGTGGAGGATGCCCAGCTCGTCAATCTTCCCGTCCATCAACCCCTCGTCGGCGGCGATCGACACGATGATTTCGAGCTGCTCCCGGCTGTACAGCCGGCGGGCTTTCTGCCGGACCTGGCCCGGCGTGCGGAACGAGGCGATCGGGATGTACCCGAGCCGCTCCCATTTCCTGATCGTGACCGGCGAGCGGTGCAGCGCCGCTGCGAGCTGGCCGACCGTGTAGAACTCCCTCAGGTCGGGGCCGATCTTGAACATCTTCGGCTTGCCCCAGTCCACCGGCTCTGGCGGCTCCAGCCGATCCCCGATCTCCCGGTCGCTACCGGGGTACCTGTCGCCCATCGACAAGCTCCTTGCAGTGCTCCGAAGCGGCGGTCAGCTCGTCGGGAAGAACGGCCCAGCCCGCCAGTGAGAGCGTGATCCTCGCGCTCGGGACGAACCACCTGCAAGGGGCCGGAACCCCTTTTCTCGAAAGAATTTTCTGGCTGATCTGCGTGAACACCCGACATAAAAAAAATAACGCCCGGCGGGGGCACCGGGCGCTACTCGAACGGCTGTTGGTGTGCTACGAGCGGTGCCTCCATGCGTAGGCGATGAAGTTACCCACAAGACTCCCCAGGGTTGTCCACAGGAAGAGCTGCCACCACTGCATGCAAATCACACCTAGCTCTTCCTCGGGATGAAGGCGTAGTTGATCTTCACCGTGAACATGGCGTCGATATCGTCCTGCGTGAGCTTGCCGTCGTAGAAGGCGGCCTGCACGGCGTCCTGGTCGACCACGGTGATGGTGCGGGTGCAGAGCGCCGTCAGCTTCTTCTTGGCGAGCACCTGCATCGCCTTCTCCTCGTCCAGCGACTGGTACACCCGGCGCTCCCGCTTCAGGCCGGCGAAGCCCTCGATCGGCTCCTTGAAGTCGATGTACTCCGACCCCTTGTCGTCGGTGTACCCGTCCGTCTCCACGATCGCCGACAGCGTCTTCTTCAGCTCCGACTCGCGCTTCTCGATCGTCTCGCGCTGGGACTTGAGGCCGATGAATTCGGTGAACAGGGTCTTGATCTTTGCCATGCTGGAGGCCATTCGAATTCTCCCTTGATCGAGGACGCGGTGGGGGCCGAGGATAATTCCCCGGCCCCCGGTGATGCTCGGACTAGTTGGTGACGCCGGCCAGGGTGGAGAGGACCAGGGCGTCGGCGGCGGCCGTCGTCCCGTCCACTGCCCGCAGCATGTTGACCTGGGCGCGGTGGGCGCCTCCCTTGCGGTTGGCGACGTGGTGCTCGTAGGTGTTGAACGCCTGGAGCACACCGAAGGCCGTGCCCTTCCAGGGGCTGACCCGCACGTCGTTGACCCAGAGGTTCTTCAGGGCGTCCCGCTTGTTGACGGCCATGGTGTTGCCACGGCTGGCGTTCTTGCCGGCGGGGATCTCGGGGACGGGGACGAGGGCGTCAAGGACGAGGTCGAACTCGCGGGTGGTCACCTTCCAGGTCGTGAGCTTGGCGACCTCGGCGGCGAACTCGTCGGCCATCGAGTAGATGACGCTCAGCGCCTCGCGGGCCTCGCCGAGCTTGAGGTTCGACCCGGAGCTGTGCTTGACCCGGAACACCTGGCCCTGCTCGCCGAGGGCGACGGCCAGGGTGTTGTCGCAGACCGTGAGCTGGTTGACCCGCTTGTAGGTGGTCGCCATCGACCCGTCGAACGAGGTGGCGGCCAGGAGGTTGGGACGGAACTCCACGCCCTCGGGGGTGATGACGGAGTCGGGCACCTCGATGCTGACCCAGGCCACGGCCCGGTTCTTGAGGAGGCCGGCGCTGCCGATGCCCAGCTCGCCGGCCGAGGCGTCGATGATCTGGGCCGGCCCGTCCAGCAGCCACTCGGGGTACTGGTGGCCGAGGTAGCCGGCCTTGAAGACGCCCATCACGTCGCGGGTGTCATCGGTGACCATGGCCTTGCGGCCGGGCACCTCGGAGAAGCCGCCCTGGCCGTCGGGGATGTAGAGGGGGGACTCAATGACCTGGAAGTTGAAGAGGCGGCGCAGCACGTCGGCCACTGGGATGGCCTCGGAGTAGTGATTGGACTCAGCGCCCTGGGACTCGGAGCGGTAATGCCACGCCTTGCCCCGCTTCTCCTCGAAGCCGATCAGGGTCATGGTGTTCAGCCACTCGGTCGTTTCCTTGCTCACAGCGGTTCTCCTTGTCGAGGTAATTCGATGGTACGGACGGGGTGTGACAGAAACTCAGGCCCGCTTGGCGGCGGCGGCCACGCACTTCTTGCACGCCTCGTCCTGGTAGCCGAGGTACGTGGTGAACGCCATCGTGATGCCGGCGCCGTTGCCGAGCTGCCCGCAGAGGGTCAGGACGAACGGGGCGGTGGACTCGACGGGGCTGTCGGTCAGGTGGACCTTCGAGCGGGGGGTGGCCTTGTCGGTCCAGGCGGGGCGGACTTGCATGAGACGCTCCTCAGAGGCTTGGTCGGCCGCCGCCCTGCCGGGGGTGACGAGAGCGGCGGCCGAGGTCATGAAGCGATACTGCGCCCACGCCCTGTAGTTGTCAAGAGCTAGACGGCAGAATCTTGCATTATTCCCAGGCGGCGCAGTACTGCGTGCGGCTGTAGGAGTTGTAGGCCCAGCGGGCGCAGCTCCGGTCGGGCTTCGCCAGTGCCAGGGCGAAGGCGCTGCCGAACATCACGGTGGTCACGGCCAGGATGATGGCGAGAATCCGCCAACCATCCCGGCTCACGACGCCGGCTCGAAGTTGAAGTAGACGCGGGGCGAGTGGGTGAATTCGAGGGTGCCCTTCTGGCCGTCGCTCTTGCGCCGTACGACCACGAACGGGGCGGCGAAGCCAATCACCGAGAACTCCTGCTGGAGCGTCTCTGTCGTCCATGTAGGAGCCTCTGCGGCCACTGTGTCGGCGAGGTCGGCGGCGGGGGCACCCGTCTCGATCATGTTCCTGCGGGCGGCTTCGGTCGGGTCGGACATCGGTCGGTTCTCCTTGTAGGTCTTGCGGATGAATTCCTCGTCGCGCTCGGGCATGCCGGCCTCGTCGGCCATGGCCTCCCGGTTGGAGCTGGGCCGGTCGTAGTCCGGCTCGGGGTCGTAGCTGTCGTCGTAGCGGCTCATGCCGGCCGCATCATCTCGACGGCGCCGTGCGCCATGTCGAGGATCTCGTCCAGCGATCTGGCAGTGAACATCGGGCGCTCGTTCTGGTCGCCGTAGGGGTAAGCGGCCCACTGGTCGGGACCGTTAGCGCCGTTGAGGGCGGTGCGGATCAGGTGGACCCGGCCGACGACGTAGTGGTTGGCGTCGATGCGGGTGAAAGTGACAGGGGCGAAGGGCATGGTCAGCTCCTAGTTCTGGGTGTGGTCGGGAAGGAGGCGATCGAAGAAGGACGGGTCGGTCATCAGGATGTTCAGGGCGTCGAGCATGCTGCGGCCCTGGGCCAGCAGGAGGCCCTCCAGGCCGCCCTTGGGCGCCAGCTCCTCCTCGGTGACGATGAGGAAGCTCATGCCACCCTTGAGCGCCTCCAGGGCGAGCTGAGGCTTGATCTCGAAGCAGGGCGGGACCTCGACGGCCCCGATGACGGGGCCGCCCCGGTGGATGATCAGCAGGTAGCGCTTCATCGCTTGTTCCCTTCGGAGTCGTAGATGCGGTCGAAGTCGTGCTTGTCGGTGGCCGACTGCAGCTCGCCGGCCGACCCGGAGAGGTCGGCGAAGAGGTCGTACAGAGCGTCCTCGCAGTCCTCGACGTGGGCGTAGGTCTTGAGCAGGCGCTCGGCGTCGCGGAGGTTCTCCCGGCACCGCTTCATCCAGCGGCGCATCTCGGTCTTGGTCATCAGGCAGCCTTCCGGGTGGCCCGGCGCAGCGCCGAGCAGGTGCGGATGTCGTCGGTGGTGGCGTGCCGGACCTGGACCCGGCGGCCGTTGGCGAAGTGCGTGCAAACGGCGCACACCGGGCCGAGCTGGGTGACGGCGGGGCCGGCCGGCGGCTGGGGCGCCAGCTCGTCCAGCCAGGCCAGCAGGCGGGGGAGGTTCTTCTCCGGGCCGAAGGCAAGGAAGGTGCCGTCGGCGGTGTCGCAGCCCCAGCTCTGGGCGAGGGCCAGGCGCTTGCCGCTGTTCACGCGGCCCATGTGGACCTCCTTGCCGAGGTTCTTGGCCCACTTGGTGACCAGGCGGCCGGCCTCGCCGGTCTTGAAGCCGTCCGACCCGCCGAGGAAGACCACGTCCACCAGATCCCAGGGGACCTCGGTCAGCATGTCCTCCAGGCCATCCTGCGCCACCAGGGCGACGGGGAGGCCGAGAGCCTTGATGCGGGGCGCCCACACCCGGAAGAGGTCGAGCGTGGCGGTGGCGTCGCCGATGCAGAAGGGCTTGCCGCCCTCGGGGGTGACCCAGTCGAGCTTGTCGGGAGCGGCGGCGAAGCGCACCTTGGCGAGCTGGCCGGCGGTCATCTGCTCGACCAGCTTGTTCAGCCAGGCCCACCAGCCGGGGATGAAGTCGCGGCCCTTGGCGCCGAAGCCGCCGTTGTCGAGGCCGATGAAGGGGTGGAGGTCGATCTTGTTGGCGTAGCCGCCCACCCGGTCGCCCTTCTTGGTCAGGCCGGCGGTGTCCGGCGTGAGGAGGAGGCCGATGTTGCGCTCGAAGGCGACAGCCTGGACGGCGGCGTTCGTAGCGCCGGTCATGTAGGCGGTCGGGGCGGCGGGGCGACGTGTCGAGGTCATGACACGATCTTGAGCGCCTACGCCCTGTAATGCAATACCTGGCCGGCTACTTCTTGCGAAATTTTCTGAGCGGGGTGAGCGTTGTCCGTTTTGTCCCATGCCTCGGACGATACGGAGAGGGTGTGACAGTCAACCCTTGACAATCCTCCAGAGAGGCCGCCTTCTCCAGAGCATGGAGAAAATACGAGAGCCTCTGTCCTGCCCCGACTGCAAGGTGCCGTGGTACATCCAGAAGATCCAGGGAGGCTGGGCCACCGTCCGACCGGACCACTGGTGGCGGCCGAACACGGTGATGTGGGTCGCCGGCTGCGGCTGCCGGACGCTCACCGGCCAGACCGAGGGCGATCTCTACCGACAGATGCCAGGCGTCATCTACGCCTAGACCTCCGAGTGGGTGAGGAAGTCAGTCAGCGTCGCCACGTCGAGCTTCAGCCGGCCCTTGGCGTCGATCCCCCGCCCATCGACCACGGCCTCGGCGATGGCCCGCTTGGCGATGAGCATGTCGTACATCCGCTCCTCGATGCTGCCAGCCATGAGCACGGTGACCAGGGTGACCGACTCCCACTCCGAGCTGAGCCGGATGATGCGGCTCTGGCGCTGGTCGAATTTCCCCGCCGACCACGGCAGGTTGTAGTTGATCAGGTAGCTGGCCTCGGGGAGGTCGAGGCCCACGCCGCCGGCATCCGAGCTGAGGAAGAGACGACACTGATCGTCCCAGGTGAACTTCATCTTGGCGGCGTCGCGCTCTTTCGGAGTCAGGTCCCCGGTGAAGAGCACCGGCCGCAGCTCGGGCAGGCCGTGCTTGATCCAGTCGAGACTCTGCTTGAAGAAGGAGAACAGTGCCACCTTGTGGCCGGCGTCATCGATCTCCTTCAGCAGTTCCAGCGTGGCGTCGTACTTCGGCGCCGGCCCCAGCTTGGCGAGCCACCCGTCGGCCGCCAGCTCGGAGGCGTAGGCCGAACCGCTGCCGAGCGCCTTGTCGTACTGGGTGGCGCTCCACCGCAACAGCTCGGGGTGATCGCACAGCATGCGGAGACATGTCAGTCGGCTCATGATGCGGCCCTGGGCCTGCAGCATCATCGGATCGTCGTGGCCCGTCGGTGAGTAGTGCTGAAACACGTTGAAGTTGCCGAAGGTCTTGGCCGCCGTCAATTCCTTGAGGAGATCCTTCACGATGTGGCGGTACAGCCGGGCGCCAGCCGGATCGAACTGCACCGGCACGATCTCCTCGGTGACCTTGGGGAGCTGGTCGCGCACGTCAGGATCGTCGCGGCGCTTCCGTACCATGGCGTCGCTCAGCCGGCGATGGAGCGTCGGCAGGTTCTTGTAGTACTGGACGCCGCCGAACCCGTTGCGCCGAATGAAGGTGCGATCGAAGATCTCGAATCGGCCCAACAGGTCGGGGTCGATCCACTGCATCACGCTGAACACTTCCTCGGGCCGGTTCTCCACCGGTTGGCCGGTCAGACCGAAGCGGTACTTAGATTTCAGCCGCTTCACCCGACGCGACCGCTTGGCCCGAAAGGATTTGATGGCCTGTACCTCGTCGCACACCACGCAGTCGAGCGGGAGCTTCTTGATGTACTCGAAGTCGTTGACGATCTGCTCGTAGTGGAGCAGCAGGTAATCCGGGCGGTCCGTCAGAGCGTGGGAGTACTGGAGCTGCCGGCGCTGCGGCGTGCCCTCGACCAAGGTGATGGTGGCGTCCTCGTCGCCGAACTTCTCGATCATCCGCTTCCACTGGTACTTCAGCGACGCCGGACAGATGACGACGGCAGTGTCGATCTCCCCGGTGTCGAGCAGCTCCTCACATGCGGCGATCGTCAGCACGGTTTTACCGAGGCCCATCTCCAGCGCCAGCAGCAGCTTCTGGCGGTCGAGCATCCTCTTCAGCGCCGGCTGCTGGAAGCCGTACAGCTCACCGCGGAAGCTCATCCGGTTGCCCCTCCCGGTTGACCGGCCGACCCCAAGCGTCCCCGTCGATGCGGAGCTGCCACAACCCGCCATCGTCGCAGATACAGGCGACGGGATCCACGTTCAGGTCCCACTGTTCCCAGCAGACCACGCAGCGGACCTCCATCACCACAGCGACGTGAAGGCGGCCAGGCCACCGGGCATGTGGACCCCGCGCCCGCCGTAGGTGAAGATGCGCTGCGGGTCGGCGTCATAGACGTAGCGCACGTCGGGCATGAAGGCCAGCTTCTTCGCCAGCATGATCGGCGAACTGGCCCACACATTGCCGACCGGCAGGCCCTCATCGTCCAGCCGCAGCTTGAGCGCCTTGCCAAAGCACGCCGGCCGGTAGGTCACGATGTCGAAGCGGTAGTTGTAGCGCCAGCTCACGTCCCACAGCAGGGCGTAGGCGCGCTCGGGGATCTCCCACTGGTTGACGGCCGTCGTCCACCGCCGCAGCTTGAGCGCCGCCTTCTCGCGGGCCTCAGCCGCCTTCGAGGGCAGGGTCGCCACTGTGTTCTCGAAGACGAACAGCAGGCGGGGTGCCACCTCATTGCTCAGGTCGCCGCGTTCCACCGGGCGTGCTCTCTGTACGAGCCGGGGATCATTCTGTCGGGAGCGACGAAATCAGCCTCGGCGATCATGCCCTTCCACTTCTCGATGTCGAACACCACGTTGGCTGTCAGCTCGCCGCGTCGGAACGGGACGAGGTGGACGAGAGGCGTGCCGGCCTTCAGCAGCGTCGTCTCTCCGAGCGGACAGTGCCACACCAGGATGGGTGAGAGCACGCCGTAACGGTCCGTCTCGATCACGCCGGGGATGGCCGTGAAGCGCTCCTCCTGGTGGAACCAGGGCGCCAGCACCATCGTGCTCCAGCCGGGCGGCGTCCTGATCATCCATGGCGACGGCAGCTTGAGCGTGAAGTTGTGGTCCCCCTCCCGCCTGGGGAAGTGCGCCCACTGATCCGGGCGGAACACGTCGACCATCGGCTTCATGCCTCCAGCCGTACTTGGGAGTGAGTCGCAATTGAAACCGTTCTCAACAGCGGTGATGAGGTAGTCGGTCGCCAACAGCATGACGTAGCCCAGGCCGAGGTAGTCAGCCACCCCAGGGCAGCCCTTGATCGTCGTCTCCCGCCGCAGCCTGACCTTCGGGAACTGCCGGCGCTCTGTCCCGAGCGGCGTCTTCTTGAACCACTCAGGAGCTGCGCTCATCGCCGGCTTGGGGGCGAACATCTTGGCGGCGCGCTCGTCGTAGGTGACGAACTCGATCACCTGAGCAGGTCGCTTTAACTGCACGCTTCACCGTCGTACCGTGCGGAAATGGCGAGGATCATCAGCAGACGGTCGGCCTCCGTCTCGGCCTCGTTGATCGGACCAGTCGCCAGTTCCCGTATGGCCTTCATGCTCCGAAGGAGGCGACGCTCCTGCTCCTGGTGATACAAGACAAGGGCCGACTTCTCAACGACATCATCGGCGCTTCGAGCGGGGTCGGTCATGATCCACCGCCGTCGATCAGTCGCTCCTGTTTGTCGATGATCGAGATCAGCCCGTCGAGCATGTCGAGCGCCGAGACGCCGAACATCACCGTGTCGATATGGCGAAGCTGCTCTCGCATGGCCGTGTCGGTGGTGGCGATGTGCAGCCAGCCTCGGCGCACAGGATCGGCGTCCCGAGTGGGTTCAGCGGGCATTTCTGTGCTCCTTGAGGTGCGCCTGGATTTCGCCTCTTGCCTCGTCCTCGGAACGGAAGCCGTAGGCCATCGAGGAGCAGGAGCAATCCCAGAACCAGCCAGCATCGCTGGTCAGCCACAGCCGCGGCCTGTGGCGTACTGACTCAGCGGGGAGTGGCTCACTCATCGGCCGGCGTAGTTGTCCGACTGCAACGCCAACAGGTCAAGAACCTTGGCAGCCAGGTAGTGGATGGTGGCGACGAGGGCCTCTCTCGGCAGCCCATTGAAGTCAGCCGCCACCAACGCCTTCATCTCCTCCCGCTCGGTCAGCTCCATCAGTCGGGGAGCTTGCGCTGCTCGGCCCAGCTCTTCTGCGCCTGCGTGTGGAAGTAGTCGGCGATCTCCTGCAGCATTGCCGCCCGGCCCGTCGGCTGCGTCCCGTTGGTCAACACCTCGACGCATGTCTGGATGGCGTTGGCGTAGGCGTCAAGGGCCGGCGGGGCGAAGATGTCCTGGCGGCGGATCACCACGGCATCCTCGATCTCAGGTGCCATGCCCTCAGCCATGAACTCCTTCCGGTTGAAAACGATGTACTTGTTGTCGTCTCCCATGTCGTTCTCCTATTCGAGCATCAGGACTCTGCCGTTGTCGTACAGCCACTGCCGGAACTGCGTGGGGTCCTGCATCACTTCGGGTGTGATCTCAGCGTCCTCCCGCATGACGGCGGCGATGTAGCCGCCCTGCAGGTCGACCTGATCAGCCACGAAAACACTGTGCTTGCAAAACTGGCGCAGAGCGAAGCCCTTGCAGGTACAGCGGTACGTGTCGGTCGGGATGTGGAGGTACACCTCGTAGACCTGAGGCGCCTCGGCCGACTTCCCGAGGAAGATCTGGAGGAGCCTGAATTCAGGGTTGCCGCTGAGCTTCAAGCCGACGCGCCTCCCTCCATTCCAGGAACCGCTGGCCGGGAACCGGCTTGGCCCGCGGCCGAGGCTTCGGCTCCGGGGGTCGCCACAGCGGCGAGTAGATCTTGTGCCGGCGGATCTCGGCCGAGGTCATCTCACCTGGGTCCTTGCCGTCGATACCGGTGTAGTCGAGCACCCGGTAGCGATTGCCCCTGCGCCACTGCGAATGCCAGATGCGGTTGCGCTGCTCGTTCCCCGTCTCGTCGTTGTCGAGCGCCAGCACCACGTCGTCGCACCGCTCGTTGATCAGGTCGAGCTGGGCGTTGGAGACGAAGGCCCCGTAGGCAGCGACGCCACCCTCCACGCCCTCCGAGTACATGCGGACCACGTCGAGCGGGGACTCGACCAGGATCCCCCATTTGCCGGTGAGCTGGTGCAGACCGAAGACCATGAACTTCTTTTCCAGGCCCTTGGGCCGGTTGAGCACATGGTCCGGGGCCTTGCGCTGAAAACCGGCGAGCTTCCCGTATTCGTCCGAGATCGGGATGATCCAGTGGTCGACCGCCGGGTCCCACCGGAGGTCGTAATGGACGACGGCGAACCGCTCCAATCCTCGAGCCTCCAGCGCCCAGTCGGGCGGGTCCTCGAAGGCTCTGAAACGCCTCTCTAGGGCGCTAAGACGGGCCGGCGACTGCTTCTTGGCCTCCGGTGCCTTCGGGCGCTCTCGGAGCCTCCTGATGGCCCGGCGCTTGGTGTAGTCGGCCAGCCATTCCGAGGCGTCGGCCGACTCCCCGCCCATGTCGGCGATGAGCTGGCGCAAAGTCCCGGCGCAGGGGCAGCTCCAGCAGTGATGGACGAGCAGCTCCTTGTCCATCGACCAGCTCGGCTTCGAGTCCGGCCGGCCCTTGAATTCCTCATGGCCGGGGCACAGGCCGTGGACGCGCTTCTCATCCTCGCGGGTGACCGTCACGCCCAGGTCTTCGAGGACGCTGACAAGGTCAAGCGACATCGTCATCCTCGTCGTCGTAGCGCTCGCCGCCGTCGTCGTCCTCGTCGCCACCTTCGAGCATCTCGATGAAGTCGCCGAACGACGAGCGCCGCCAGTCCCATTCGATGCGGACGGTGTGCGGGGCGCAGTGCCGGGCCTTGGTCACCCGCAGGATGCGCGTGCTCGGCTGGCCGGGGTCCTCCTCCAGCCCAAACATCACGTCGCTGTCCTGGGCGAAGGAGCTGGAGTAGCCGGCCGAGTACATGTCGAGCCGGCTGTGCCCGTTCTTCTTGCGGGCCTTCGAGGGGAGGGCCTGGGTGGAGATCACGATCGGAATCTCCATCCGCTGGGCGAGCTGCTTCAGCCCTCGGGTGATGTTGGTCAGCGCCTGCCAGTCGGTGCCGGGCATCTTCGTCTGCTCGTCACGCATGAAGTACACGCCGTCGATGAACGCCACCTCGGGCAGGTCCCGCTTCCGCAGCTCGGCCTCCAGCTTCGAGACGGTGGAGCCGCGGGCCACGTCGGTGCAAAGCGTAAAGATGCTCTGGTCATCTGCTCGCTGGGCCTCGGCGATGTAGCGCTCCTCTTCGTCGGGGTCGAACCGTCCGCTGACGATCTTGCGGTAGGGGATGCCCGTCGCCATCGACATGTACCGGCCGAACTGCTCCTCCTCGCCCATCTCGAAGGACATGAAGTACGGCCGGCGGCCCTGCTTCTGCGCCGTGCGGGCCATCATCATGAGCAGCGTGCTCTTGCCGGCACCGCCGAGGCCGGCGATCGTGACGAGCTGGCTGGGCTGGAAACCAAGGGTCGCCTTGTTGATCGTGTCGAACCCGGTGTCGATCCCGATCAGCCCGTCGGGAGCGTCGGCCCGGCTCTTCCAGAGCTGAAGCATCTCCATGAGCTTCTTCGAGCCGAGCGTGACGGTCTTCGAGCCGGCGTCCATGCCGCTGGTGTCACGCACGATCCGGGCGACCACCTCCAGCGCCTCGTCCGGGTCGTTGTTTTCCAGCGCCGTGGCGATCTCGTCGCCGCCGAGGTACAGCAGCCGCTGCTTGTAGTCCTTGATCATCTGATCGATCAGGTACTCCAGCGGCTCCTCGACGTTGCCGTTCTTCAGGTAGCCGGGGAATTCGTTCCTGATCACCACGGCCGTGGCCGGCCGCCCGTACTTCTGCAGGAATTCGCAGTGGCGCTCGAACACCTGCCGGTCCCGCTCCCCCTGGAACATGTCGGCCGTGATGCCGGCGTCGAGCACCGTGTCGGTGGCGACCTCGTAGGTCATCTTGGTGTTCAGGCGGTGCTCGGTCTTAGGCATAGACGGCGGCGAACTTCGACTCCGGGTCGTAGCGGTAGTACTGGTACAGGCCGGCCTTGGCCGCCCGGCACTCGGCCTCGGTGGCCGCCGGGTGGTCCGACTTCCAGACTGCCAGGTCGGCGTAGATGGCGTCCCACATCTCGCGGTCGGCGGCGACCTTCTTCGGAAGGTCTTCGTGGTAGATGGCCTCCTTGGCCTTGGTGATCCAGTCGAAGCGCTGCTTGATGAACAGCCGGCCGACGGGAACATCGAGGCCGAGGTGCGGCCACTCCTCGCAGAGCAGCTCGACCGCCATGACGATCTCCCGGTAGCTCACGCCGTCATCGCGGTGCCACCGGCTGAAGTGCCGGCCGAACTCTGCGGCGCTCACGGCGCCGGGTGTGCCCCACTGGAGCTGGCGGAACCGGTTCACGGTGTACTCGGCCGTGGTGCCGGCGTTCAGACGCTCGGGCCTCTTCGCCTTCGGCTTGGTGGGCGACTTCTTTTTCGGCGGCTTCTCGTCCAGAAATCCCTGAGCACCTTCATCGCGCAGGTCGAGGACGCGCATTTGATTTACCTCCGGGTGGGCCGGCCCGGTCAGGGCCGGGATCTTTTCTTCTTCTAGTTCTTCTTCTGGTTCTTGGTAGTTAGCGACCGGTCCTCCGGCGACCGGTGGACCGACGGCCGGTAACCGGTCTTCGGTCCGACCAGCACCTTTACCGAGGGTACGTGGTCTGACCTGCGGGTTTGCCGGCGCAGTGGGCGTCTCGTAGACCACCGTCACGGTGACCCACCGGCCCCGGCTGATCTGGCGCTTTTCTCGCCGTAAATAACCGGCTGATTCCAATTCGGAGAGGGCGCCGCGGACGGCGTAGCGCCCCTCTTTCCCACCGTCGGCCAGCGCCTCTGAATTCACGCTGTAGCCCTCGGGCTGGGAGAGCAGGAAGGCGAGCACACCCCGCGCCCGGAACGACAGCCGGCCGTCCCGCAGCACCTCGTTGCCGAGCACGGTGAACCGGTCACTGCGCCGGGGGCCGCGGACGATCACAGCGGCCGCCAGTCGGGCGGGAACACCGGCTCGGCGTCCTGGTGGACCCGGCAGAGCTGGCTGAAGATCAGGTCTTCATTGCTGTCAGAAATACCAGCGCCGATGTTGTAGGCGTACGGGTAGTGCCAGAGCTGGCCGTCGAAGACGTAGTTCCGGCAGCGGCGACTGCTCACCAGCGCCCGGCACTGCAGCTCGAAGTCTTCGGGGAGGAGCACCAGGCCCCGCGAGGTTTCGACCACGACCCCGCCGAGGTCGCTGATCGCCTTGGAGATCTCGCCCTCGGTGGCGTGAAGCCGGTCGATCAGCTCGCGGAGATATTGACTGGTTGGAAATGGCGAGCCTGTGGTATGTTCCACCACGTCGGACCTTTCTCTTTGGCGGGGCAAAGGTCAGGAAGAACCCCCGGAGTCGAGGCCGGGGGTTCTTCGCGTTCGAGCTACACGGCGGCCGGCTGGCCCTGGAGACGGCGAACGGGGAGCTGCACCTCTGCCAGCTCCCCGTTCATCGCGCCACCCCCGATTCCGTTACCGGAGAGCGACCGTACCACCCGGCGAGGCCGAGGTGAATGACCGATTTCGCCCTCCAGTTGGTCCCTCGCTGATCAGGCCAGGCCGAGCACCTTCCGGGCCTCGGTCACGTCGGCCGGCGGGCGGCCGCGGCGAGGGCGGTAGGCGTCGATGATCTTCTGCGCCTGGGCCTTGGACATGCCGCCGCCGTTGGACGACGCCTTGGCCGGCGCCGCCTTCTTGGCCGGCACGGTGCGCTTCACCGGAGCGGTGGCCTTCTTGGCCGGTGGGGCGGTCTTGGCCGCCTTCTTCACCGGGGCCGCCACCTTCTTGGCCGGGCGAGCTGCGGCGGGCTTCTGGCTGACGGCCTTCCTGGCCGCCGGCTTGGACTCGATCGCCGGCTTGGCGAGCTTGGTCGGAACGGTGCCGCCGGACTCGGCCAGCAGTGCGTCGATGGCCTTGACGAATGCGTTCGAGGTGTTTTCCAGTACGGCCAGGAGGCGGCGTTGGAACTCCGACATCCCGCTCACCTGCCTGACCTCTTCCACGATGTCCTGTTCCATGTCGAGCACGGCCACGTCGGCCTCATCCTCCTCGGGCAGGGAGAACTCTTCTTCGCCCTCGTCCTCGGGGAATTCCTCAGCCTCGTCCTCGTCGTCATCGTCGCCGTCTTCATCGCCGGCATCGAGATCGTCTTCGGCTTCGGCCTCAGGGAATTCCTCTTCGGCTTCAGGCTCGTCCTCCTCATCGTCATTTTCGTCTTCCTCGGAGGGAATTTCCTCATCGGACTCTTCTTGACCTGCAGTTTCGTCCTCGTCGGCATCGTTTTCCGACTCGTTTTCCTCATCTTCCTCAGGAATTTCGTCCGATGCCGGCATCAATTCTTCATCCTCACCGTCTTCGCTGGACACCAGCTCGATGCGATCGAGGCCCCGCGTCAGCTCCAAAAGGTCAATGCCCTTGCTGTCTGCCTCCCGCACGGTGTCGAGCGCCGCTTCGTCCTCGTCATCCCAGAGCACGATGAGCTTGCCGTTGCGGGCCTCCTCCAGCAGTGAAGCAAGCTTGTGGGGCACGGCCGTGCTCTGGTGCTGGCGCCGGGCGCCGGCCAGCAAGCTCTTCAGCTCCTTGGTCTTGGCCGTGGAGTCGTCCACGATCGCCTCGACGGGGATGCCGTTGTCAACGGCGAACTGACTGACCACCTGCAGCGCTTCATTCCAGAAGGACTTGGTCAGCGGGAAGATGAACTTGGCGTTGCCACCCTCGGCGTCGATCAGGTCCCTGAGCAGGGCGTATGCATTTCTCTTTTCGACCTTGCCGGACCCGACGAACCCCAGCGTTAATTCCGAACGCGCCATCGATGCCCCTTCCTTTTCTCCATGGGTGCCCGCTAATTCGGACCCTACCTCATTTGCCTGCGGCCGGCGGTGGACCGCAGGAAAATCTGCTGCTTTTTATCGTCGGAAATCATGGAGAGGCAAGCGGTAATTTCGTGGACGGCAGCCGCCGCACCCCACGCACCCCCGATGACCAGGACTTCCGCCCCCACAAGGATTCCAGCCACGACCACCAGGACGGCCGAGATCACGCTCTTCGTCCAGGCCGCCGTCGGCCAAGGGATTAACTCCTTGATTAAATCGGTGCCCTTCATGCCCCATAGCGCCAGAAGGATTAACTCCTTCACCCTGCCCCCAATTCGTTCGCCGAATTCGCCTGTTATACCAGCGGCTCAGCGTAGAGCAAGGTAAATGTCGTGCCTGCCGGCAGGAATTCGGGAAGGCGGGTGATCAGACGGGAGTTCTTCACCGCCCGCCGGTAGTAGAAGTGCGACGGAGACAGGTGGGCCGTGCCCTCCCAGAGGTAGTCCGAGATCGGCGAGCCGGTGGAGGCGTCGAAGTAGCCGCCGCCGGCCCCCTGCTCGAACAGCACGCCGTCGATGTACTGGTTCTCCCCGGCCCCCGCCGCCACCACGGTGGGCCTCAGCGCCGCTGTAGCGGCTCCTGCGGGCGCC
Source organism: Gemmatimonadales bacterium (assembly GCA_035692845.1). Taxonomy (GTDB): domain Bacteria; phylum Gemmatimonadota; class Gemmatimonadetes; order Gemmatimonadales; family GWC2-71-9; genus CAMLHP01. The sequence goes on along the minus strand of DASSHL010000151.1, from coordinate 12,159 downwards.
GCCGCCGTCACGACTGGCTGTGCCCAGGCCCCGAGCGTCTGGGGCACAGCGGTCCCCTGAGAGGTCCCTGCAGCCCCGGCGAGCTGGGTGCCGGCGGCGTCGTACCACAGGATGTCGGTGCGAACGCTCCGGGCCGTGCCGCTGGCCTTGAAGACGCCGGCCGTGCCGCTGTAGAGCAAGCCGGGAGTCACCGGCATGCCGGCCAGGCCCGTCGGGCTGGTCATGTACATGTCGCCGCCGGCCGCCGCCGTCAGCCGGAAGCTGGCCGCCCCGTACTGGTGCTGGGTGGTGTCGCGGGCGATGGCGGCATTGGTGCCAGTCCACCAGCTCGCGTCCGTCTCGGCCGAGGGGTTCTCGATCAGGTTCACCCGGTCGCCCAGGAGGGAGATGTCGACGTGGCCCGGCGTGGCCGAGACGATGACCGGTGTGAAGCCGGTGAGCACCTTGACGGCGCCCTCCAGGCCCAGGCGGCTGCCCTTCATCTTGTAGAGGTAGACGGCGTTCAGGAGCTGCTTGCGGACCAGCTCCATGCCCAGCTCGGCCTCGTAGGGGAAGCCCAGCATGTCGGCCAGGTAGGGCAGCAGGCCACCGGAGAGGCGCTCAGGGTCAGCCGTCCAGCGCAGGCTCTCAATTTCGGAGCGCATCTGGTCGAGCTGGTAGCCGAAGATCCCGAGGAAGGTCTGGAGCATGCCCACGCCGCTGGAGGCGCTGATGAAGATGTCCTCGTCGCGGAAGATGCCGGGCGTGAGGTCGTACAGGCGCTCGGTGTAGCCGTAATTCTTGGGCATGAGGGCGAGCGCATTGCCGGCCCGGACCCACCGGCCATCGGCAGTGACGCGCAGCCACATCGTGTAGTAGTGGAAGTGCAGCTCGGAGACGTTGATGTCCTCGTAGGAGCCGGGGTCGGTAGCCGGGTCGGTGATCTCCAGCAGGACCCGACCGTCGTCGTACTCGGTCGGGAAGCCGTAGTTCCCGCGGACGAGCCGCATGCGATCCCACGCCCCGCTCGGATGGCCCCACTCGATCTTGATCCGGTCGTACTTCGAGGGCTTCGCGTCGAAGTAGTCGAGCGAGAACTCGAAGCTCGGCGGCAGACCGTATTGAGCGGTCCCGTAGAAATGGACGCCATAGACGGCGTAGTCGGCCATGCCTACCTCAGAGCTTGATGATGAAGTTCACGGTCTGGTACGGCGGCAGATTCCGGTCGGTCGCAGCCACACCGGAGTTGTTGACGCCGAGCGTGCCGCTCCCCCAGATGTTGATCCCGCTGGCGTTGATGCCGTGGCCGTGGTTGCCGGCCGTGTTCATCAGGAATTCGATCCGGGTGAAGGTGTGCAGCCAGCCATCTCCCGTCGTCGCAGCGCGGAAGGGGCCACTGGTTGAACGCACGGCGATGATGTCAGGGTAGCCATCCATCCAGCCGGCGTACTCCTGGGTGTGTTCGTGCGTGCCGGCGTCCTGGGTGGAGTGGCCGTGGGCGTCATTACCGTGGCCGTGAGAGTTCTGGTTGTGGCCGTGATCGACCACCACGGCATCGCGCCAGCCACCTGTGGCAACGGCTGTCGACGGCGTAGCCCGGCCGAAGGGGAAGCGGTTACGAAGATCGGGAACGCTGAAGGTCGTGCCGCTGCCCGAGCCGTAAGCCGTACCGATGGCTGAGAACAGGAGGAAGTACGGGTCGGCCGAGGTGGTGCCGCGGGCATAACTCGCCCCGTCGCACATGACCCAGCCCGACGGCGCCGTCGTTCCGCCGTACATGGCAATGGTGCCGGGCGGCACGATGGCGCTCGCCATGAGCGCCGTGTCAAAGGCGTGGACGTGACGCTCGTTGGCCGGGTTGTCGCCGGCCCCCACTGCTCCCACGGCCCCCGGCGTGATCGGCTGCGGCGTTTCTGGCAAGCCAAACGCAGCGCTGGCCCCGAAGCCATGCCGGGCCGGCGTGTCGTGCGACGTAGCGTCGAGCCGGTTGGTGTGGTCGTGCGTCGTCAGCGAGCGCGTTGCCTCGATGTTTTCCATGCGCGCCCGGACGCTGCCCGACGTGCCCTTCGGCGTGGTGCCCAGTTCGATCTGGATCGCCCGCACCTCGTCCTGCAGGTCATTGATATGCAGGGCGAAGACGGTGTCGTCGATGTCGATCTTCGTGGTGAAGCCTCGGATGTCGCCGGGGTAAACGGCCCCCATGTCTCCTCCTAGACGATGCCCCCGGTGGCGTTGACCGTGATGGTCCCCGCCGTGGGGATCTGGGTGGTGGTCATGACCACGTCGGCAGCGGGCAGGGACACAGTCCCGTAGTCCACGCCCTCGGTTTCATAAATGGCCCGGTAGATGCGACTGAGCGTGATCCGCTTGCCGAAGTCGACGGCGTAGTAGTCGAAGATGGCCGACAGCGAGCGCAGCACAGCATCCTGCACGGTCTGGCGGCGGTAGGTGGGCAGCACCTGGATGTCGACTTCGATGTCGACCGGTACGTAGACGGGGTCGCCGATGGTGACGGTGACACCGATCATCTTCCTTGGCTCCAAGTAATTCGTGACGGCTGTCTTCACCGCTGCCGAGGCGACACTGCCCGGAGCGTTGACCGGAGCGATACGAACTGTGACCGCCGTCGAGCTGGTGGCCTCGGCTAGGGCCTTGCCCACGCCCATGACGCGCCGGGCCAGAGCGGCGTAGTCGTCCGTCGTCACCGCTCGGTTCACCGCCGTCAGCGAGCGCGGGGCGTTCTGGCGGATGGACTCCAGCGACTCGGGATCCGAGCCGTTCATCCCTCCGGTGATGTTGGTCACGCTGGAGATCTGCTGCGTGATCCCGTCCACCACGACCGGCGCCGTGAGCTGGACGAGGGTGCTTGTACCGACGTTGCCGGCCGCTCCATCGGCCACGCGGTACGTCGCCCGGATGTCGGCACCGCTGACGGGGACACGTCCATTCACGTCATCACCGAACATGATCCAGGTGATGCCGCCCTCGTCCACCTCGGTGGTGAAGGCAGGGTCGTTCGGGCCGGCGTCAATGAGGTGCTCGAAGAACACCCACTGCAGGGCGCTCCCCGTCTCGTTGACCGTCACCACCACGCTGGCGTCCACGACCGGTGAACGGAAGAGTGCGAAGCGCTGGTAGAGCTGGCCGGTAGATGCACCGATGACCTCGCCCACCACCGTCTGGCCCTGGGTGGCCGTGACTTCGTCGGCATGCACGCCCAGCGTGCCGTCGAGGACAAGGTCGATGTCCGTCTCGAAGATGATGGGCGACTCACCGGGTGCCGCCACCGTCTGCACCTTGGTGCCGGCGGGGATGGTCACGATGCCAGCCGAGTCCGGGGTGGTGAACTGCAGCGTGGTGGTGGCCGACCCCAGGCCGGTCGGGCGGTAGTCCAGCATGCGAGCGATCGAGTACACCGAGCTGCGCTGTACCGCCGTGTCAAGGAACGCCTCGTTGGCGACACGGTCCTGGTAGAACGACAACATGTCGCCCATGTAGGCGAACAGCTCGATGAGCATGATGCCGAAGTCGTTGGGCGACTCACTCGTCCACTCGGGCATGCGCGTCCGCTTGGCCGAGATGAGATCGGCGCGCAACGACTGCCAGTCTCGGCTCGAATAATCGATCGGCGGCAGCGGCTCAGGCATCTAATTCCTCCTCAAGCGGGCCAGCCGTAGGTGGACGTGGGACTGAAAGCGATGGTCGCCTGGGTTGTCTCTCCGGTGGAGCGCAGGCGGTAGTTGACGGCGATCCGCAGCATGCCGGCAATGTGATCGACCGAGGACACGCTGACACTGTCAACCAGCACTGTTGGCTCGAAGTCGTGGATGGCGTCCTGGATGCGACTCGCCAGGCTGGCAGCGCGCAGGTCATCGTTCACGTCGAAGACCTGCACCGCTGCGCCGGCTCCGTAGCCGGGCCGCATGACGCGCTCGCCCGGCGTGGTGCCGATGATGGACTTCAGCCGCTGGGCGATCTGGTGCGACAGGTCCCAGCTCACGGCGACCTTGCCGGTCCCGTCAATTCGGAACGGCGAGTCGAGCGCTACCGAGGTCGGGCCGATCATGATTCAGGAGGACTGCTGGCGACGGGAGCGTTGCTGACGCCAACCTGTGGCTCGTAGTCCAGATCGGGTTCGTCCGTAGCGTCGACCGGTTCCGCGGCTGGCATCCATGCAGCGATCTTCTTCATGGCCTTTTCCTTGGCCCGAACCACCTTCGTGTCCTTGCGGAGGTTCTCGCCGCACTTCCCGCAGAGGTCGAGCTGCGGGTCGGCGATCGGCTCGGTTGTGAAGATGAGGATCTGGACTCGATTGCTCATGTCCTCAATCGGCTTCTCGCACGAATCACAGATCACGGTGTAGTCGGTAGCCACGTTCGCTCCTCAGGTCTTGATGAGGTAATTCATCACGGCGTATGGCGGCATGTTCCCGGCAGCGCTGCCGCCCCCCGTTCCGCCGTCAGTGGTCGAGACGGACTGGGTATTGGTGGTGTGGTCGTGGTTGGTGGCGGTGCCCCCGCCCCAAGGCGACTCGTCTTGGTAGTTCGTGCTCGGGTGATCGTGGTTGAAGTTGTGCGTATGGTTGGCCGACGGGTTGCCGGTACCGCCAGCCCCGGTACCGCTCACGTTGACCGGAATGTTGCCGGCACCCGAGGACCCTTGCTCTGCACCTTCAGAGGCGTAGCCCCCGGCATTGACGTGCTGGTGCGAGAACCCCGACCATGCTTTGACGTTGCCGACCCATGAGTTGTGCCAGTGGTCGTAGTTGTGGGTGTGCCAGGCCGACACGGTGCCGGTGTCTTGGTTCCGGGCGTAGACATTGTGGGCGTGCCGGGTATTTACGGAGTTCATGCCGTGGGTGTGGCCGAAGCCGTGGGTGTGGGTCGGCAATGCTCCGACCACGATGTTCTTCGAGCCGCCCGTCTCGCCGAGCGTGTCGAATTCTGTCTGAGCGGCGTCCACGCCGACGATGACCTTGCCCTTGAGGTTGGGCAGGCGGAACACGTCAGCCGTCTCGCTGCCTGTGTTGTACGTCGTGCTGATGACGGCGAAGAGCGCCGCATATTCCGAGCGTGACTTGAGCGACCCGTCGCAGAGCAACCAGCCGGACGGCGCCGTACTGCCGGCGTAGGCGATGACTTCGCCCACCAGCCGGCTGGCTGCCTCCCGCTCGTTACCGCGACGGAGTCCCTTGTTCACTACAGGTCGCCTCCGAGGGCCTGCACGCGCAGCACGTTGGCGTTGCCGACGATGGACTGCGAGGCCCGCAGCACCCAGCCGGCCGGCAGCCAGAGGTTGTCGTAGCGCCGGCTGGCCCGGAACGGTGCCACCGTGGTGCTGGGCGTCACCGCTGTGACCGGGATGGTGTCAAACAGGTGGTAGGTCGTGGCGTCGTAGAGGAACAGGTACACCAAGCCGGCGACCGTGGTCGGGATGAGCGTGGCCGAGGCGGCGTGGACGACAATCTCTTCGATCTTGGCCCCGCCCGCTCCGGGCGTGAAGACGAGCGACGACTGCGTCGGCACGTTCAGGTTCGTCTCTGCGGCCCCCAGAGCGGCCGTAGTCCCCCCGACTCGGGGGATCGAGGCAAATACCGGATCAGCAGCCATCGAAGCTCCTCATCGAAACGTACGGGCCGCGTAGGAGCGCTGGGCGTAGCGCTTAGAATTGAACAGGGTGAGGTTGGCGGTGACCTGGGCCTGCAGTGCGGCGATGTCGGCCGTCGATCCGGGTGGCGGCGGAAGGACGGCTCCGACCTTCATCCAGGTGCCGAGCCAGACCGGCTTGTGCAGGTCGCCGGCCTCGAACATGATCCAGACCGGGTCACCGGGGTCGAGCGGCTGGATGTCAGAGACGTTGGGCTGCGCCGGCCAGGCCCACTCGGTTTCGAGCTGGCCGAAGACCTGCGGCACGACGGCCTTCAGGCGGCCCAGCTCCTCTGGGTCGGCACTGGTGGTCACCGTGCCCCGGAAAACGCCGTAGCGGCTCATCAGGAAGCTCTCCTGGCCCAGCTAGAGCGCCACACTCCATTGGTGAGGATGCTGGGCGGCGGATTGCCGGTCACCTCGCCGAACGGATCGGTGCGAACTCGCACCCCGAAGCCCTGGGTCTTGCTCTCGGCGAAGGCGCCGCGGGCGTTCTTTCCGAGCTGGAAGTAGCAGGCGTAATTGCTCTCGCTGACATCGTGCTCGACCTGCTGGACGTACCAGTGGCCGGCGTACTCGAAGGCCACGTCGGCCACGTACACCACCGACGCCTGGCGGATGCGGGCATTTCCGGCGGCTTCAGCGTCGGCCCGATAGACGAAGGGCGACCGAGCGGCCACCTGGGCAGCAGCCTCCTCGGGCGTCGTCGCTGTCATCTCGGTGTCCAGCTCCACGAAGGCACCGGCTGGCCCCTGGATAGCCGAAAACATCCTCCCCGAACGCGGGTCGATGCCGTAGCCCAGCCGGCGGGACTTACGGCCGATCTCGGTGGCAGCTCCCACCACCGGGCGGAAGCTCCTGGTGGTGATCCTCGGCGCCGAGGGCATGCTGCGGCGAAGCACCTCGTCGGTCGACAGGAACCGGACCTCGGTCCCGTTGACCGCCAAGGTGTAGTTGATCTTGGCCGCCAAGCCGAGCAGGAACTCCCATGCAGCGCAGTTGGCAGCAATGTAAGGCCAGAGCACTGAGTGCGCCTCCACGTCAGCCGAGAGGAACGCCTCCGTCGCCACCTCCCGCACGATGGTGTCCAACGACTGGTGCTGCCAGCTCCGCTGCAGGCCCGACATCAGCGCCCAGCTCGCTCCGATGCAGACGCACTTGAACCGGCCCAGCGGCTGGGCATCGCTGAAGAGCGGCTCGACGTGGTGGACGTAGCCAACGAATTCCTGCAACGCTCCGGTGTCGTCGCCCCACTGCAGGCTGACCGGGAGGCCATCCGGCACGCTGCTCGGCAGAACGCCGCTGCCAACGACGAAGCTGGCGACATCGTGGGCCAGTTCGCTCTGCACGACGAGGGCCGATCTCGGCGAGAAGCTAGAGCGCTCGTTGAGCGAGACTTCAACGAACGGCATCAGGGATCCTGACCACAGTGCCGGCGGGGATGTCGTCGGGGTAGAAGACCTCCGGGTTGGCTCGGGCGATGACCCACCACAGCAGCGGGTTGCCGTACTCGGCGGCGGCCATCATGTCGAAGCGGTCGCCTGCCACCGCAGTGCGGTAACGGAACGTCGTGGTATGACGGAAGACCTTGCGGTCGTTGAGCACGGCCCACCGGTAGGTACCATCCGACAGCGTCACCTGCACGATGGGAGCGTTCTGGTAGCGCGAGCCTTCGAGGATCATTTGGACGGCCCCATGGACGTAACGTCGGGCAGGTCTTTGCCTTCGATGACTTTCTTCTGCCAGTCATCGCCGCTGTAGAACTTCGTCGTGTCCTCGCTGGCGAACGGATTGATGGAGGACAGGCGCTGCGCCACGATGTCGACAGTGCCGCGCATCGGGATCATGTCGTGGCTGAAATGGACGTAGGACACGTTCATGCTCTGGATCAGAGCGTTGATGTGGAAATCGGCCGGCTTCCCAAAGAAGATCTTCACCGGGTAGGACTTCATCACCGGCTGCTGGGGCGTGATGCCGGTGAGCTGTTCAAGCTGGCGGATGTCGCTGTAGATGCCAAGCTGGCTACCGCCCATGACCTCGTAGGTCCGGTCGAAGTACAGCGAGAACGACACCGTGTTGTTGGGGTCGCTCATGGGCAGGTTGGGATTCACCTGCGTCTGATCGAGCGCTGCAATCGGAAGGATCTGCGGGTTGGCAGCGTATGAGATATTGATCTCGTTCGGGTTGAAGAGGAAGTAGACGGCGTACTCTGAATTTGCCGAGATGTCCTGGTAGCCACCAGCGCCGGTCATCTTGATCGTGCCGTTGTAGATGTACTTCGAGCCGGTGGTGGCTGGCCCAGATCGATCAGGGTCGATCGGCTCGATCCACCCAGTGTGGGTGGGGCCACCGAAGATGCCGGCCGGACCCGAGCGCAATCCGGTACGGCGGATGCGCTCATCGAACGCCTGCTGCTTGTAGGCCGTGCCGCGAACGATCGACGCCGGCTGCCACTGCGACACGTCAGACTGTGTGGCAGTGTCAGAGCTGCTGACACCCGGCAGGAAGGGACCCATAGCCGCCGACGGTGTGCCCACGTTCCCTGAGAACCCCGAGAACCCGAGGAATGAGTTCACGGCAGCGATGGACTCGTTGATATAGCTGCGCCACGGCCCGCTGCCCTGCGGCTGGCCTAACGGTGTGTACGTGTACCAGGGGTTCCAGTTCTTGCCCTGACCAGAGATGGTGTAGGCGGCCTGGGCGTTATAGAGCGGGTCAGCCAACAGGCGGGTGAAGTCATAGCCAGGGTGCGCCGGCCGGTTGATCTGCCACAGGCCGTAATCCTCGCTGGCCGAGATCACATCCCGGTACCACTGGCTTTCGGCCTTCGCTACTGCGACAGCGGTGGTCAGAGCATCGCCGCGGAAGTTGGCCTCGTAGGCCGCCTTGGCGACATCCATGCCGGAGAGGAGAACCTTGCCTGCCTGTGCCATCAGTTATCCCTCCCTCCGGTGCGCGCCAGCGCCAGCAGGCGGTCACGGTCGCCGAGCATCGAGCCGACGGAGCGGGCGAAGCGATCGGCTTCCTCGGGGGTGGCCCGAGCGATGGAGACGTTGATCTCGATGCGGCCGATGGTGATGCTGGCCTTGCCCCGACCGCCGCTGCGGCCAGAGGTGCCGTAGTAGTCGACCTCGTTGTCGCCCCAGGCGTCACCGATCTGCGTGCCACCGGTCTTGCCCAGTACCGCTGTGGCGCTCTGGTAGGCCGGTGAGCCACCAGCCACGTTCATGCCGCCGCCGGGCGCCACCTCGGGCGAGGCGGTCATCTTCGGCTTGCCCTTGGCCGGCGCCTTCTGTCCAGCCGGCGTCACGGCGTCAGCCGACACCGCCTGCACCGGTACCGACCCGGTCAGGCCAACCGGCTCAACGTGCCACGGCTCGATCTTCTTACCTGACGCCTTACGGTCAGCCGAGCTGGGCATCGGCAAGAAGAGGCCGTACTTGCTGGCGTTGGCAGCGATCCAGCCGTACTCCGACGATGGGCCGATGTCAGCCGCCGTTCCCTTTTCGTGGTTCGACTTACCTGGAGGAGCGGCGAGGCCAGGCTTCTCCTTGAAGAGCCGAGCCTGAGTGGCTGAGTCCCGCCAGCCCGAGGTGAGTGACAGCGCCGGGTTGTCGGCGAACATTTGCTTGAGCCGGCGAGCGAACTCCGGGTTCATGTTCGAGTCGCTGGCCTTGGCACCCCTCAGATCTTTGCCGGACGCCGGGCCGCCGGCCGGATCCTTCGGCGTTGCGTCGCTGTCGCCTACGTCCTCGCGCATCCATTCCGGCCAGGCGTCACCGAAGAGGCCGGCCACGCCGCCAATGATGCCGCCGGCAACGGCGCCGGTACCAGCGCCCAGGCCCGCCAGTGGCCCGCCCCAAGCAGTAGCCGCGGCACCTAGCGCTGCTCCGGTCAAAGCGCCACCACCAGCGCCGCCGAGCACCGAGCCGATCTTGCCCTTGGTGCCCTTGCCGCCCACCTTCCTGCCCAACATGCTTCCACCGATGCCGCCGAGCAGCATGCCGCCGGTCGCCAGCAGGGTGCCCCCAGCCGAAAGAGCGACACCGCCAGAACCGAGTTTGGCACCCAGTCCAGCCAACCCGATGCCGCCCGCTTGTCCAGCAGCTTGTCTCTCGGCAACGGCTGCAGAGATTGCCCCGATCTTCGACTGAGCTTTAGCGGCAGCCGCCCAGATGAGCAATGCGGTAGTAGCAACACCGACAGCCTGACCGAGGGCTGGCACCTGATCGTTGAGCTTTTCGAAAAAGTCAACAGCGGGACTCAGGACAGTATTCAAGCCCTTGATGAGCGGAACCAATCCGGTCGCCAAGGTATCCATCAGCTCAGAGAATGCTTTCTGCAGCTCTTTCAGAGATTCTCCGGTGTCCTTGAAGCGCCGATTCCACTCTTTTTCATCGTTGGGACTGACACCCTCTTGCCGGGCAGCGCCGTACTGCTGGAGCAGACGCATCTGCTCCGGTGCCATGCCCATCGACTCCAGCATTTGCCGCTGCTGTGAGCCGGGCATGAGAACCTTGTTCCAGTCAGCGCCTTGCCCGCCCATGCGCTGATAGAGCTGCTCCAGCAGCCCCGACTGTCCCTGCTTGTTGTTGAAGAGCTGCATCTGCCCACCGCGGAACGGTGAAGAGATGCCGAGGTACTGCATCTGGTTGACGAACTGCGGGTTGCGGAACTGCTCCATCATCTGAGCGCCGGCTCCGAACCCGAGGCCCGACACACGACCGGCGAGGCTGGCCTGACGGAGCAGCGCTGAATCCTGCCGGCGACCTCCGTTCAGCAATCCATATTCCTGCAGGCCAGCGACACCACCCCATAGCTCGCCGGTCGACGTGTAGCCATACGCTTCCCGTCGAGCCATGCCTTGAAGCTGGCTGGACGTACCCTGGAGGCCAAAAGAACCAGTGCCTTGCCGATACGGGCCGGGCAAGGCCATGGCAACACGCGTCATGGTGCTCTCTCGCCGAGCCAGAGCACCCATCTGCGATGTGATCGCCTGAATGATCTGCGGCAGCCAGACGCCTACTTCAATCAGACCGAGTTGACGACTGCCGCCGCCTTGCCCACCGCGACCGCCACCACCGCCACCACCGACTCCCCCGCCAGCGCCGCCTCCACCGAGCGGTACACCGCCGGCCCTGAGCGCTGCACCCTCACCGGGCCGCATGATGGGGGGCATGTTCGCCGGTCGGCCACCACCGCCGCCTAAGCCGGCGCCCTGGAACGGTCGGCCAGTGGCATGACCCATGGCCGTGGCGTAACGCTCGGCCTGCTCGGCAAGCTTGCGGGTCTGCTCGGTCAGGCCCCGAACGGCGTCCTTGACCCGACCGATCTGGCTGATCGTGTTGGGGTCGATCGAGATCATCGGCCGGTTGCGCCCGAACATTCCGCGCCGGCCAGCGGGGTTGGCAAGGCCCCCGGCGAATCCCTCAGGAGTGGGCGGTTGAACCACGCGAACTCTTTTCAGCCAGCGCCGCGTAATACCGGCGTTCTCTCGGGGTCAGGGCTTGTGAGTCCGAGTGGCTCCAGTTGAATGCACCGGCCAGTAGTCCGAATTGAAGGTGCCGCAGCTTGTACCGATGTAGCTCGGCCGCCTCAACGAAAAAGGTCGTAGAGGGTGAGCGACAAGGGGAATTCCTTGGCACACACCGGGCAGGTGATGTCGAGACTCTGGTACTTCGGTCCTGGCTGGCGTTCGGTGATCTGCTTCAGCAGTTCCCGCCGATCGTGGATGCCGAGCGCTCGGATTCCTTCCACACCGAGCGGCACACCGGCCTTGTCCATGACGCAGCGCGACAGCAGCAAGGTGTTCAGCTCGGGCACGGTCTTGTTGCTGGCATTGAGGATCGCCTCCTGGTCGACCCCGACTGCCAGGTTGGCCTGGAGCTGCCGGCCCTTCTTGGTGGTGTAGGTGAAGGCCCGCTCCAGCGGATTCTCCATCTGCTTGACAGGGATGTCCTTCCCGAGGTCGTACTTGAGGTCGAGCTGCTCGCCGCAGGCGGGGCAGCCGACTTCCATCTCCAAGTCGTCGCCGTAGGTAGCGCGACGAATGGCGACGAGGAGCATGTCCCGGTCGCCGACCAGCAGTGACCCAATGATGGAATTCGACGGGTTCTCGAACGGGCCGATGCGGGTGACGCCCCGCTGCAGCAGGAGCTGCGTGAATCGACCCAGGCTCTTGGTGACCTCGGGCTTGGCGAGCATCTCTTCATCGACACCGGTCAGCTCTCGCACCTCGGCTTCGGCGTAGAGCTTGCCGTCGGCGGGATGGATGTAGCCGCCGGGCAGCTCTACCGAACCGTCCGGCGGGTCCTCGATGACAGCGGTGTCGCGGGTCGACGCTGCAAAGATATCGGCCACTGCCTGGTTGGCGGCGTCGGGATTTTGCCGTGCATCGATGCCCTGATGCTCTTCCTCATGCACCTGACTGAGGGCCGGGTCTTCGACTGTGTACTCCATATCGTTCTCCTGTAAGAGTGGCTGGCTAGAGGGAAGCAGCACCCTCGGTCTGGGCCACGTCAACGACGAAGCCTTC
>DASSHL010000150.1:0-8280 GCA_035692845.1 Gemmatimonadales bacterium | reverse complement strand
GGCGTGACGGTTTTTGGCACCAGTGCCAAGTACCTGGCGCTGGCAGAGAAGGAAGGGCTCACGCCGGCGCGAAGCCACGATGTGAGTGCGCTGCGCGCCATCCTGTCCACCGGCAGTCCGCTGGCCGGACACAGCTACGATTACGTCTACCGCGACGTGAAGCAGGACGTGCACCTGGCGAGCATCAGCGGCGGGACCGACATCATCTCGTGCTTTGCGCTGGGCAATCCGATCGCGCCGGTCTGGCGAGGTGAGCTTCAGACCCGCGGGCTCGGCATGGCGGTGGAGATCCTGCGCGGCGACGGCGAGGGACCGCCGGCTCGCGCCAGTCGTGGCGAGGCCGGCGAGCTCTGCTGCACTCGTCCGTTTCCCAGCATGCCGGTACGCTTCTGGAATGACCCTGACGGCTCGCGCTATCATGAGGCGTACTTCGGGATGTTCGACAACGTGTGGCGCCATGGCGACTGGGCTGCGCTCACCGGGCACGACGGGATCATCATCTATGGCCGCAGCGACGCCACGCTCAACCCGGGTGGCGTCCGGATCGGCACGGCGGAGATCTACCGGCAGGTAGAGCAGTTGCCGGACGTAGTGGAGAGCCTCGTGGTGGCACAGGACTGGGAGGACGACACCCGCGTCGTGCTGTTCGTGCGCCTGCGGAAAGGAGCCACCCTGGATGATGCCTTGCGCGAGGAGATTCGCGGGCGCATCCGCGCCGCCACGTCGCCGCACCACGTGCCCAGGCGGATCGTGCAGGTCGCTGACATTCCGCGAACCATCAGTGGCAAGATCACCGAGCTCGCCGTGCGCAATGTGATTCACGGCCGCCCTGTCGAGAACGTGGATGCGCTCGCGAATCCGGGGGCGCTGGACCTGTTCAGGGACCTGGAGGAGCTGAGAATATGAGTCGTCGGTCATCGGTCACCGGTCATGGGGCGCGCGGCGTTCGGCGTGCGGCGTTCGGCGCGCTGGTTGTCGCACTGGTGCTTCCCGCGGCCCTCCATGCCCAGCAGCGCGTTCGCGCCCGCGCCCTCGGCGTTGCGCCGGGCCGGCTCGCGCCGGGGCCCAACAATGCCATCACCGACGTGCCAGGTGTGCGCGTGGGGCAGGTGACCCGGATCGTGGGCGACTCGATCCGGACCGGCGTCACCGCCATTGTTCCGCATGGAGAGAACACCTTCTTCTCACGCGTGCCGGCAGCGATCGTGGTGGGCAATGGCTACGGCAAGCTTCTTGGCGTGACCCAGGTGCAGGAACTTGGCGAGCTGGAGACTCCGATCCTGCTCACCTGCACTCTCTGCGTCTGGCGCGCCGCCGATGCGATGGTGGACTATCTCCTGCACCAGCCCGGCATGGAGCGAGTGCGCTCCATCAATCCCGTCGTAGGTGAAACCAATGACGGCTCACTCAACGACATCCGCGACCGCCCCATCCGCGCTGAAGACGTCATCAAGGCGCTGACAGCGGCCGACACGGGCAAGGTGGAGGAGGGTAGTGTCGGCGCCGGCACGGGGACGATTGCGTTCGGGTGGAAGGGAGGGATCGGGACGTCGTCTCGGCGGCTCGGCGGCTCGGCGGCTGGGCCAGGCAATCGCACGGACGACGGCCGCTCGTACACAGTGGGGGTCCTCGTGCAGAGCAATTTCGGCGGCGCATTCACGGTGATGGGCGTGCCGATGTGGAAGGAGCTGCGGCGTCCGCCACCACCCGAGGGCCGGCGGAACGCCGCCGATGGGTCCATCATGATTGTCGTCGCCACGGATGCGCCCGTCTCTGACCGGAATCTCCGTCGCATGGCTTCGCGCGCGCTCATGGGCTTGGGCCGGACGGGCGGCTACGGCTCCAACGGTTCTGGCGACTACGTGATTGCATTCTCCACCGCGGAGTCGGTGCGGCGGACCGGGGAAGGGCCGGTGCGGCAGGTCAGCGATCTCGACAATGATGCCATGTCATCGCTGTTCGAGGCGGTGGCTGAGGCCACCGAAGAGGCGATCTACAATTCGCTCTTCATGGCTACGACGGTTGAAAGCCGCAGCGGACGCGCGGATGCGGTGCCGCTGGACCAGGTACGGGCCGCCCTCAAGCGGCACGGGATCGGGACGCCATAGCCTCATGCTGCGCTCCAACTCGGCGCGGCTGCAACTCGTCCTCGCGGCCGCGCTGTTCTCCACGGGCGGTGCCGCCATCAAGGCGGCATCGCTCACCGGATACCAGGTGGCCGGCTTCCGCTCCGGAATCGCGGCGCTCACACTGTTCCTGCTGCTGCCGGCGGCGCGACGCGGCTACACCTGGCGATCGATGGCTGTGGGAGTGACGTACGCTGCCACCCTGCTGCTCTTCGTACTGGCCAACAAGCTCACCACCTCCGCCAACACCATCTACCTGCAGAGCACGGCGCCACTCTACATCCTGCTGCTGGCGCCGCTGTTCCTCAAGGAACCGATCCGGGCCAAGGATATCTGGTTCATGCTGGCCATTGCGGCGGGCATGATCCTGTTCTTCGTCACGCGGCAGGAGCCGCTCGCCACCGCGCCCGATCCGAAGACTGGCAATGCCCTGGCGGCGCTCACCGGGCTCACCTACGCACTGACCGTGATGGGGCTGCGCTGGCTCGCGCGCGGACCGGAGCGTGGGTCGCAGATGGCAGCGATGGTCACCGGCAACGGCCTCGTATTTCTCCTGGTGCTGCCGGCCGCGCTTCCGGTCAGCGGCGCCTCGATCGTCGACTGGAGCGTGGTCACGTATCTCGGCGTGGTGCAGATCGGTGTTGCGTACATGTTCCTCGCCAAAGGCATTGAAGGCGTACCCGCGTTCGAGGCCTCGCTGCTGCTGCTGGTGGAACCGGCGCTGAACCCGGTCTGGGCCTGGCTGGTGCTGGGCGAACGGCCGAGCGCGTGGGCTATCGTGGGCGCGGTCATCATCTTCGGGGCGACGACGATCCGGACCTGGCTCGAGGCGCGGAATGCCAAGGTGCTTGCACGCGTCGCGCCGGCACCGTGACAGGCCTGATCGAGACAGTGCGCGTGGTCAGAGGGCGCGCGCCGTTGTGGGACCTGCACGTGGAGCGTGTCCGCGCTGCCGCCGAGGCACTCGGCCTCGGCATCGCACCGCCGCCGGCGCCAGCTGGCGGTGAAGACCGGGTGGTCCGGTACGAACTCCATCCCGACAACGTCAGCGAAACGAGTCGCGAGTCCTCGGTTCCCGCGTCGCTCCGTCTCCATGCCTCCGTGGTTCCTCACCCGGACTATCCTTGGAAGACCGACACGCGCGAGTCGTTCAACGCGGCTTTGGTTGAAGCCCAGGCGGCTGGTGCTGATGACGCCCTGCTGCGCTCGGTTGATGGCCTGGTGCGGGAGGCCTCGCGGTGGGCCATCGTCTGGAGGCGGGAGGATGGCCGGATCGGCGCGCCACCGCTCGCGGCGGGAGTATTGCGAAGCGTGGCCCGGGCCCGGTTGGCCCTGATCCTGGATGGTGGAATCGTGGAGGAAGAGCTGGATCTCGGTCGGCTGGTGCGGCGCCCGGTGGCAGCGCTGAACGCCGCGCGCGGGCTGGTTCGGGTGGAACAAATTGGCTCGAAAATGGTACCTGAATGGGATGGGTGGAGCGTCCTGGCGGCGCGTTTCTGGCCTTGACCCAACCCTGTGGCGCCTCGTATCTTCCCGCGCTCGACGGGCTCCCTGGAGCCCGGCGTGGTGGCTGTAGCTCAGCCGGTTAGAGCGCCTGACTGTGGCTCAGGAGGCCGGGGGTTCGAGTCCCCTCAGCCACCCTTCGGAAGCGCTGGCGCGTGGCTGGTCGGGCGCGCGTTGCGGAGGGATCAGAGGTCCGTAGCTCAATTGGTAGAGCACCGGTCTCCAAAACCGGGGGTTGGGGGTTCGATTCCCTCCGGGCCTGTGGGAGGCGAGTCTTCGGTCGTCGGTCTTCAGCAAATCCAATGACCGAAGACTGACGACCGAAGATCGAAAACACGGCGCTATCGTCTAGTGGCCTAGGACACAGCCCTCTCAAGGCTGGTACACGGGTTCGAATCCCGTTAGCGCTATGATGGAGGGGCGGCAGGCTCGCGTGCCGGGCCGCTCAAGAGCGGGAAACCCGGCCCCATCGTCTATCGGTTAGGACGCGACCCTTTCAAGGTCGAGAGACGGGTTCGACTCCCGTTGGGGCTATGCGGCGCTTCGTGGCCGCACCCGCACCGCTAGCTCAACTGGCAGAGCAGGGGACTCTTAATCCCAAGGTTGAAGGTTCGATTCCTTCGCGGTGCATTATGAGCTGAGAGCTAAGAGCCAGGAGTCGTAGCCTCGCTTCAGCTCTCAGCTCTCAGCTTTCAGCCCCCTGCTGTTTTCGCTAAGTTCCTTCCATGCTCAAACATTGGCTCGCCTTCGGCGCCGTCCTCGCCCTGCTTGGAGCCCGGCCCGTGATGGCCGCGCCGGTCGCCGCTGATTCCACCGATCCAGGTATCGACCTCGTCGTCGTGATCGTTGTGGACCAGATGCACCCGGAGTACTTCACCCGCTTCCACGATGATCTCTCCGGCGGCTTGCGCCGGCTCTATGACCGCGGCGCGGTCTTCCTGCACGGGATGCAGGACCACGCCATGACGCTCACGGCGCCCGGCCATTCCACTGTCCTCTCGGGCCGGCCGCCCGCCAGCACCAACATCGTTTCCAATTCGCGCGGTGTGCCCGACCCGGCATATCCGGTGATCGGTGCTCCCAAGGCGACGGGCGCTTCGCCTGCCAAGTTCCGCGGTACGGGACTCTATGACTGGATGCTGGCTCGCGACTCCGCCACCGTGGCACTCTCCGTCTCCCGGAAGGACCGCGGCGCCATCCTCCCAGTTGGCCGGGCGCGCGCGAAGGTCTTCTGGTACGGCTACAACAGCACTTTCAGCACCAGCACCTGGTACCGCGACAGCCTGCCGTCCTGGCTCACGGCATGGAATGCGCGCCGAGGGGTGATGAAGCTCGCCGGCGCCAGCTGGACGCTCGCCCTGCCGGCAGCGCGCTACGCCGAGGCCGACACGTTCGCCTTCGAGAACCGGGGGAAGGACACCCACTTCCCGCACGTGCTCTCCACCGATAGTGCGCACCTCGCAGGCGACATCACCGACACGCCATTCATGGATTCGCTGACGCTTGATCTCGCGCTCGAAGGCGCACGCCGGCTCAAGCTCGGCACCCGCGGCGCTCCCGACCTGCTGGTCGTCTCGCTCTCCGCCACCGATGCCATCGGCCACGCCTGGGGACCTGATTCGCGCGAGATGCACGATCAGATGGTCCGGCTAGACCGCTCCCTCGGCTGGTTTCTCGATTCGCTGGGGACCATGGTGCCGTCCGGGCGCACGGTCGTCGCGCTCACGGCCGATCATGGCGGCGGCTCGATTGCCGAGTACACGCGGGACGTGCGACACGAGACCGCGGGCAACGTTGTCATGAGCAAAATGCTGCCGGACTGGCGAGCGGAAGTGCGTGCACTCGAACAGCGGTGGCGCACTGACTTTGCCGTCGCAGATGAGTCGGGGTTGATCGCCGCCAACGTGGCCGCCATGCGCGCCCGCGGCATCGACGTCGACAGCCTGAGCACGGCCCTGGCCCAGGCACTCTCGGCGCGCCCCGAAGTGGCGCGGGTCTTTACGCCCGCCACACTTGCCGCCGGTAACGACACGGACCTGGTAGTGCATCGCTGGCGGCGACAGTTGCCGGCGGACTTCGGGTGGCTAGCGGCCGTGGTGCTCAAGCCCGGCTACTTCTGGTCGTCCAGCGGCATGGCGACGCACGGCACCCCATCAGCCGCAGACGCAACGGTGCCCATCCTCTTCATGGGTCCGGGGATCCAGGCGCATCACTATGAACGCGCCATCCGGACGACGAGCATCGGCCCGACGCTTGGCGCCCTGCTCGGGGTGACGCCAACGGAGCCGGTGGACGGCAAGGTTGTGGCTGAGGTGGCCGGCGCCAGCCGATGACCGACCTGCCTTCGCTGCCGTGCTATCCCTGTCCCCACGCCTCCAACTGCTGCAGCTGGGGCGCGACCGTGACCGATGCGGAGGCGCGTGCGATGCTTGCCGAGTTCGGCGACGCGTACGTCTACCAGACGCGCTGGGGTGAATGGCGCACCCGGATTCGCAACCGACGCTGCGCCTTCCTGCAGGAGAATGTGTGCCTCATTCATGATCGCAGCTACTATCCCAAGGTCTGCCGGTATTTCCCCTGGCGGGATGCCGAGCACGGCGGTCCATACGAGTTTGACCAGACCATCTGCCCCGAATTCATCGAGCGCCCCGAGCTGATCCAGATCGGCCGCGGTCTCGAAGCGCCGCAGCGTCGCTGACCCCGAAACCCGAATGAGGGATCATGAATCACCCGCCCATCCTGCCCATCTTGCCCATCCTGGCCATCCTGGCCACTCCGCTCATGGCCCAGTCACCTGACCCTGCCATCGAGCACGCCCGCAAGCTGCTCGCGTCCACGCCGCTCATCGATGGGCACAACGACCTGCCGTGGGAGATCCGCACCAACCGCGACCACCCGCACGATGTCGCCGCCTATGATCTCCGGAAGACGACGCCGGGGCATACCGACCTGGGGCGCCTTGCCGCGGGGCATGTCGGAGGCCAGTTCTGGTCGGTCTACATCCCCGGCGAGATCAAGGACAGCGGCTACGCTCGGGTGCAGCTCGAGCAGATCGATATCGCCCGGCGGATGATCGCGTCCTATCCCGACAAGCTGGCGCCGGCGTACTCGGCTGGCGATATCGAGCGGGAATTCAAGGACGGCAAGATCGCCTCGCTCATGGGCATCGAGGGCGGGCACGCCATCGAGAATTCGCTCGGTGCGCTCCGGGCCTATTACGCCCTCGGTGTCCGCTACATGACCCTCACCCACAATGTGACGCTTGACTGGGCGGACGCCGCGCTTGACAGCGCGAAGCATGCCGGGCTCACGCCGTTCGGCAAGGAAGTGGTGCGCGAGATGAACCGGCTCGGCATGCTGGTGGATCTGGCGCATGTTTCGCCAGGGACGATGAGCGATGCCCTCGATGCCACGCGTGCGCCGGTCATCTTCTCGCACTCGGGCGCGCGGGCCATCGTTGACCACCCGCGCAACGTGCCGGATTCGATCCTTGCACGGCTCAAGCAGAATGGCGGCGTGGTGATGGTGCCGGTGGTGCCGGAGTTCGTGTCCACGGCAGTCAAGGCGTGGCAGGACGAGGCCGATGCCGCGCTCAGCGGAATGCGCACGGCGCCTGATTCGGTGCGACGCCAGGCCCGGCGCGAGTGGATGGCCGCACACCCTCGTCCGCATGCGACGGTCAAGGACGTGGCTGATGTGATCGAGCACGTTCGCGACGTGGCCGGCGTGGATCACGTGGGCATCGGCGCCGACTATGACGGCATCACGACGACGCCGGATGGGCTGCCGGATGTGTCATCCTATCCGGTGATCTTCGCGGAACTGATCCGGCGTGGCTGGAGCGATGCGGACCTGGCCAAGCTGGCGGGGCAGAATGTCCTGCGGGTGTTCCACCAGGCGGAAGCGGTGGCCAAGAAGCTGCAGCAGACGGAGAAGCCGAGCACGGCGACGATCCAGGAGCTTGACGGCGCTGAGGTGTCGTAGGCCTTAGGTCGCAGATCATGAATCGCGGGTCACGAGTCACGAGTCATTGCGAGCGCCTGTGAGGGTGGCCTGCGGCCGCGTTGCGCCCCCGCAATGACGCACAGAGACTTACGAGCCAGGACGCGCGATCCGCGACGCGCGACTCTTCCTCAGCCAGAGCGCCGCGCCTCCCAACGCAATCGCCGCGAACGCAAACCACTGGATGGCGTAGCTCAGGTGCGGGCCGTCATCCAGAGCCGGCAGTTCCACGCGCCGGGGGAAGCTGCCGCGGGTAGTGACTTCCTCCTGAATCACGTACGCGTCCATCACGGGGACCGGCACCCGCTCGGCGATGGCACTGCTGTCGAGCCGGGCCCAGGTCGTGGCGCCATTGTGCAGGAGCGGGCGTCCGAGATCAGTGCGGGAAGGAATCGGCTGCGTGGTTCCCATCACGTGGCCCAGGTCGCCCTCGGGAGCACCGGCGACCGGTAGCGTCATTCCATCGGGCGAGGGAACGAACCCGCGCGCAACCATCACCGCGCGCTTCCCTCCCTCGAGCAGCAGCGGCGTCACGAGCACGACGCCTGGCGCGCCCTGGAAAGTCTGCTGCCGCAGCACGATTTCATGCTGGTAATCCCAGCGGCCGCGTGCCTCTACCCTCCGGTAAGCGCCCGGCGATGGCGTTGTG
>DASSHL010000149.1:0-2409 GCA_035692845.1 Gemmatimonadales bacterium | reverse complement strand
GCCCAGAGCGAAGCCGCTGGCGTGCTCGATTTTGATGAAATGACCGTAGCGCTGCGATTGGGCGATGAGTCGCGCGTGGCGCTTTTCCGGCCGGGCGAGCGGCGTGCCCTCGCCGATTTGCCGCAGAGCGCTCCTGGCGAGACTCCGCTCGGTAGAGTCCTGCGCGGCGAAGCCGGCGTGCTGATCACTGACGAGCCCGAGCGCACGTCGCTCATCTCCGCACTGCGCTTCCAGGGCCGCATCATTGGCGCACTGATCTTCAGTGTGGCGCAGGAGGGAATGTTCGGCGGGGGCGACGAGGACTGGGCCCGTCAGCTGGCCGATACCCTTGCCCCCTGGCTGGAAGTGGTTCGTCGGGAGGCGGTCTCGCCGCCGATGGTGCCGGGCTGGAAGCGATCCCCCCGCCTGGGGGGCGGCAACTAGGGCCCGTGCAAGGGGCTTGGTCGGGCACGTCACCTTGGGGAGAGTTAGATTAGACGGGAAGACGGGCGGCTCTCGACCCACGACGTTACGACCCACGACTTGCGAGTCCTTTCGGAGGTTCCTGATGCATCGCGTGACAACGCGGAGTTTGTTGGGTTCGGCGGTGCTCGTCAGCGTGCTGCTGGCCAGCTGCAGCACGGGCACTGAGAGCGGCAGCTTCGAGCCTGACATCGCCTCGATGACGATCACGGTCATCACCCAGACCGGGACGGTCGGCACCGACTACACGGCGACGGATGCCGCAAACGGCTTTGGCGCAGCCATCGCGACGGTGCCCATCGGACTGTTCCACGTGGTCGGCACGTTCTACCGGCCCAACGGGTCCCGGGAGCCGAGCCTTCCGCCGCAGGATTTTGCCCTTCGTGTGTCCACCAGCTCCACCAATCAGGTGCTGCCGCCCGGAATCAGCTTTGAGCAGGATCCTGCCACGCCGCTCGAGGGCACCATCGCTGGCATGGAAGCGGGTCAGGAGCTGATCTTCTATTTCAGCCTCTATCACACCAGTCAGGGACACCCCGATTTCGGGCCCTACGCGCTCCGGATCCGCTACGCCGCGCCGCCTCCTCCGGGCGGCGGCGGCGGTGGCGGAGATCTCTGATCGCCAGGCAGATGCAGAGCGGCCCGGACGGTGAATGTCTGGGCCGCTCTGCATTTCAGAACTCCGTGCCGGCGCGCACGATGATATTCCGTCCCGGATCGAGCGCGTACGCCTTGTAGCGACTCAGGAAGCTGGTGTACGGCGTATCGAGCAGGTTCCGCACCTGCACGTCGAGTGTCACTGGCCTGCCACCGAGTGACCCACTGAAGCCGCCCCCCAGATGCAGCAATGTCTTTCCGTCCGGCGCCACGTCGCCCGGAGCCAGGCGCGTCTGCTTCAGGTTGGTCTCGCCCTGTATCGAGAAATACGGCCCGGCGACTGGCCCGATGTCGTTGCCCTCGAAGCGCACGGCGTAACTGGCACGAA
The DNA here is from genome assembly GCA_035692845.1 of Gemmatimonadales bacterium. Taxonomy (GTDB): domain Bacteria; phylum Gemmatimonadota; class Gemmatimonadetes; order Gemmatimonadales; family GWC2-71-9; genus CAMLHP01. The sequence goes on along the minus strand of DASSHL010000149.1, from coordinate 962 downwards.
GGGGCGGCACGAACGGCAGTGGCTCATTGAGGTCCGTATTCTGGCCATGCACGTAGTCAGCGGTCGTACGGAAGTGGAGCCAGGCGGATGGGTGATACTCTGCCACGGCTTCGAACCCCATGAGCCGCGCGTTGCCCTGCGTGTACTTGAAGACCGGGAAGCCGCTCTCCGGGTCGGTCAGGCTGGTCGGCATGGGATAGATGTAGTGCTCGATCAGGTTCACGAACCCTCCCACTTCCGCGCTCACCCGGCTCGACGCCATCCGAACCGCAAGATCGGTGTTCCAGGAGTGCTCATTGACCAGCGTGGAGTCGCCCCGCTCGAATCGTACCGTTCCTTCGTGCACGCCATTGGCAAACAGCTCGAAAGCGCTTGGCGCCCGGAAACCGCGGCCGAGATTGAGCACGATTGCGGTTTGCTCCGAGGTGTGAAACAGCGCGCCCAGGCTTCCGCTGATCGCCCTGTAGTTGCGAATCTGCTGCGTGACGCCGAGGCGGTCATCCTGGTCCACGTCGAGGCGACGAAGGTCACCGCGGATGCCGGCGCTCAGATTCCAGCGCGCGATGGATGCCTGCTCGGACAGATAGAGGCCGCCCGATACGGCGCGATTGGCCGGCACCAGGGCTTCCTCGCCATAGGTGTCGAGCCCGGTTCGCACGGCGCTCACGCCGAGGATCCCGGCGAATGGGCCGACGGCGGGATGGTGAAGGCGGACGTCGCCTGTCCAGCTCTCAGTCCGGAGCCCGAGCGCTACATCGGTCGAACCATCTTCCTCGAATTCGCGCCGGTGGTTTCGCTCGTAGCCGCCGCTCACATCGAGGTGTGACTCGCCAATGGGCAGCATGGCTTCGAGATGTACCCGGTCCTCGCCGATTCGCTGAAACGGCGTAGCACCCGGCTCCTCGGCGGGATCTTCATGAATCTCGAGCCGTTCGTCCCTGTGGGCGTAGGTGAGCGCTGCG
>DASSHL010000148.1:0-2143 GCA_035692845.1 Gemmatimonadales bacterium | reverse complement strand
GAAACGCTCGACCTGGCGCTGGCCAGCGATGGCGTGGACATCGCGGCGAGTTATGCCGATGGCACGCCCATGGATCCGGATGCGTCGCAGAAGATGCAGTGGGACCGCGCGCTCGCCTTCGAGAATGCACGGCTCGAGCTGAGCCCGACCATCGCGGTCTTCTCCGACATTGACGGGCATCAGGTCAACTCTCCCGATCGGCGGCAGCCCCTCGGGTCATTTTCCCTCTTCAACTTCAGCGCGAAGATCGATCCGGTCCCCAGCATGCTGGTGCAGAACCACCGGCAGGTGATTCCGGATTTCTATGGCCTTACCACGTCATTCAGCCGCCGCACGCTGAAGCCCGCGGTGACAGTGCTCGCGGACGAGCAGGGTGCGCCGTGGGTCAAGTACATTCATGGTGAGCGTGGCCAGGGTACCTGGACGTTCTATGGCGGCCACGACCCGGAAGATCCCCAGCACCAGATCGGGGACGCGGCGACCGACCTGTCGGTGCATCCGCATTCGCCGGGTTACCGGCTGATCCTCAACAACGTGCTCTTTCCGGCAGCAAAGAAGAAGGAACTCAAGACCTGACTGACCGCATCGATCCTGGAGTGCGCGCCTTCCTGGCCGGGGAAATCCTGGCAGCGGGCGGGCGTGAAGTGTCATTTGTCGCGGAAATCAACCGGGATGGCATCGTCACGGCTGCGCGCACGGTGGCGCGCGGCACCATCGGCGAGGTGCTGGCGCTACCGGGTGTGGCCCGTCGCGGCGAGATGCTGCTCCACAATCATCCGAGCGGGAACCTCGACCCCTCGGGCGCGGACCTGCATGTCGCGGCCCGGCTGCATGACGAGGGCGTCGGCTTTGGCATCCTCTGCAATGATGCCACTGAGCTCTATGTCGTGGTGGAAGTGCCGAGGGCACGTGAGAACGTTCGGCTCGATCCATTTGCCGTCGTCGCGACGCTCGGGGCCGAGGGCGAGGTGGCACACGTTCTCGGCCAGTTCGAGGACCGGCCCAGCCAGCGCGACATGGCGGCGTACATCGCCGATGCCTACAACGACGGCGGTATCCAGTTGCTGGAAGCGGGCACCGGCGTGGGAAAATCGTTCGCCTACCTGGTGCCGGCGCTGGCCTGGGCCAAGGCCAACGGCGAGCGCACCGTGGTCAGCACCAACACCATCAACCTGCAGGAGCAGCTGGTAGGGAAAGACCTCCCCATGCTCAAGCGGGCGCTCGCCACCGAGGATCACCAGCCGAGCTTCGCGCTGCTGAAAGGCTGGCGCAACTATCTCTGCCTGGCCCGGCTTGCGAGCGCGGAAGCCGCCCAGCGCACGCTCCTGGAGCAGGAGCACCTGGCCGAGCTGTACGACGTCTCGGCGTGGGCGGCGCGGACGGCAGACGGTACACTGAGCGACCTGCCGGTGCAGCCGTCGCCCGAAGTGTGGGACGAAGTGAGTGCGGAGGCGGACCTCTGCACCCGCATGAAGTGTCCGCACTATGATCGCTGCTTCCTCTTCAAGGCGCGCCGGCGTGCGGCCGATGCGGACGTGGTAGTCGTCAACCATCACCTGCTTGCCGCCGACCTGGCCGTGCGGCAGGCGTCCGACAACTGGCAGGAAGCGGCGGTGCTCCCGCCGTACCAGCGCCTGGTGCTGGATGAGGCGCACCACGTGGAGGATGTCGCGGCCAAGCATCTCGGCAGCCAGGTGACGAGCCGGAATGTCCGGCGAACCCTCGCGCGTTTTGAGCGGAATGGCCGGGGCTTGCTCCCGACGCTCATGCGGGAACTGGCGACGCGGGACGACCTGTTGAGCCGAGCCAGTCACGATCTCGTGGTCCAGCGCCTCATGCCGGCGGTTGCGGACGCGCGCCGTGCGGCCGATCAGATGTTCGACCGCCTGCAGGCGCGCGTGGCCGGCGCGCCGGGCGGGCAGCTGCGGCTCACCGACGAGTTTGCCACGGACGAAATCTGGGTGGAGGGACTGGCGCGCGAGCTGGACGCCGTGACCACCGTGTTCAAGTCGCTCAAGGAGCTGATCGAGACGGTGGCGGACCGGCTGGAACAGGGCGAGGAAACCGAACGACGTGCCCAGCTGCTTCGCGAGCTGCGTGCGGTGATACGGCGCCTTGATGGCGTGTCGGATGGACTCAATCG
>DASSHL010000147.1:0-6152 GCA_035692845.1 Gemmatimonadales bacterium | reverse complement strand
TCACGCCCCACGCCCTAACCCCTAATCCCTCTCCCGCTCCTTCCGTCCCAGCACCTGTGCAAATACCGTCAACCACTCGTCCCTTGTCCTCATGACCACCGCGTCCCGGGTCTCGTCTCCCGCGTCCAACCCGCCCGTCCTGCCCGTCTTGCCCATCCTGGCCTTCTGGCTGGCGATGGGTGTGATCGAGACCATCAAGGGCTACGTGCTGTGGGACTGGGCCGGCCGGCCCCGCTCGTGGTCGGTCTCGCTGCTCAACAACATGCCCTGGTGGGTGCTCTGGGCACTGCTGACGCCAGTGGTGTTCCGGGTTGCTCGGCGGTTCCGGCTCACCGGTCCGGGCTGGAAGAGCTCGGTGCTGGCCCACGGCATCATCGGTCTGCTGCTGAGTGCGGTGCACGTCGCCATCGCCGGGGCGATCTACTTCCGGACCAACGCCGACTTCCTCCTGCCCGACGGCCGCACGATGGCGCAGGAGATCGGCATCTTCTTCAACATGTACGTGGTCCTCGACCTGCTGACCTACGCCGGCGTGGTCGGCGGATTTCACGCCGTGGAGTTCTACGGTCGCTACCGTCAGGGCGAATTGCTCGCGGCGCAGCTTCAAACCCGGATGCATGAAGCCCGGCTCGCCATGCTGCGTATGGAATTGCAGCCCCACTTTCTCTTCAACGCGCTCAACGCCATTTCAGGGCTGGTGCGCCGGGGAGACAACGAGGCTGCCGTCACCATGCTCGCCCGCCTGGGCACGCTGCTGCGCCGCACGCTCGACGGCCACGGCACCCAGGAGGCGCGGCTGGGCGAGGAGCTGGACCTGCTGGAGCAGTATCTCGCCATCGAGCGAGTGCGCTTTGGCGACCGGCTGGACGTGACGGTGGAAGTCGAGGCGTCCCTCTTCGATGCGCTGGTGCCGACCCTGGTGCTCCAGCCCATCGTGGAGAACGCACTGCGGCATGGACTCGCCAGGACGCCGGGCGCCGGGACGGTGCGGGTGTGCGCGGAGCGGGCGAACGGATCGCTGGTCCTGTCGGTGCGGGACTCGGGACCCGGCTTCGCCGCGAGCCAGGATGGCAACCACCAGGGAGTCGGGCTCTCAAATACCCGCGCCCGGCTCGAGCAACTCTACGGCGCCGCAGGGCGCCTCGACACCGGTCCGGCGCCCGGAGGCGGTGCGTCGGTCCGCATCACGCTGCCGCTGCACCGGCAAGGAGCGACCAGATGACCGCTGGAACGATGTCGGGACGGATTCGCACGCTGATCGTGGACGACGAGCCGCTGGCGCGCGACTGCGTGCGCCTGGCCCTGGAACAGCAGGACGATGTCGCTGTCGTCGGCGAGTGCGCCGACGGCGCGAGCGCGGTGGAAGCGATCCGCGCGCAGGACCCCGACCTGGTCTTTCTCGACGTGCAGATGCCGGGGCTCGATGGGTTCGGCGTGATCGAGCGGATCGGCGCCGAGGCGATGCCGCCCGTGCTCTTCGTGACGGCGTATGACAAGCACGCCCTTCGCGCCTTCGCGGTGCACGCCCTCGATTTCCTGCTCAAGCCCTTCGACGACGACCGCTTCCGTGACGCGCTGGAGCATGCCCGTCGTCACCTGAGCGCCGAAGGACGGCTCGGCATGCGGGACGCCCTCACGGGCCTCATCGAGAGCCGCCGAGGCGGCGGCGAGCGCCACGCCCGGCGCATCATGGTGCAGGAGCAGGAGCGGATCCGCTTTGTGCCGGTGGAGACGGTGGACTGGTTCGAGGCCGACCGGAACTACGTCCTGCTGCACTGTGGCAAGGATGTCTTCCGGGTGCGCATGACACTCACGGCGCTGCAGGACGAGCTGGATCCGTCACGCTTCATCCGGGTGCATCGGAGCACGGTGCTCAATCTCGATCGGATACGCGAGGTGCAGCCCTGGTTCGGCGGGGACTACGTGGCGTTGCTCAAGGATGACCAGCAGGTGCGGGTGAGCCGCAGGTTTCGGGAGGGACTGTTGAAGGTGGTTCATTAGACGGGAAGGCGGGATGACGGGAAGGCGGGAAGTGTCCATTCCGCCAAATCTTCCCGTCCTCCCGTCTTCCCGTCTTCCCGTCTTCCCGCCTTCCCGCTTTCCCGCCTTCCCGTCATCCCGCCCTCCTCGCCCTCGTCCACCCCATCTCATCGCTCCGCGAAATACGACGCCAGGCTGCGAGGCCTTCCAGGATCAGCTCGCAGGCGGCCACCATCCGCTCCGCGTCGTCACGGGTGGCGAGGTCGGCGGCGACCGCAGCCTCCACCAATCCTTCAACCCGCGAAAAGCCCGCGAGGCAGACATCGGCCGGTTCGTCGGGCGAGAACTTGAGCACGCCGCCGCCGTCGAACCACTGCACGATCTCGTCAAACGAGATCTCGTCGGCGCGCTCATCCAGCAGGCTCCCTGCCGCCTTCCGGATCAGCTCGCGTGCCACTGTCTCGGCGCCCTGCAGCTCGCCCTCGTACTCCAGTTCCAGCTTGCCGGTGATGGAGGAAACGGCGCCATGCACGTCGCTCACCCTCGGCACCGCGCGTTTCCCGCTCGCAAGTATTGCGCGCCGCTCGGCGCCGGAGACGGCATTCTCCAGCACCGTGATGGGGAGCCGCTGGCTCACCCCCGACTTCCGGTCCACTCGCGCATCCTCGCGTCCCTCGAACGCCACCCGCTCCACCAGCTCGAGGATGAACGACGGCACGTCCACTTCCACTGTGGAGCGGTCGGTCCACGCTTCCTGCGCCGTGATGGCCATCCCCAGCTCCACCGTGCGCGGATAGTGGGTGATGATCTCGGAGCCCACGCGGTCCTTGAGCGGCGTGATGATCTTGCCGCGCGCGGTGTAGTCCTCGGGATTGGCGGTGAAGACCAGCAGGACGTCGAGCGGCAGCCGCACGGGATAGCCCTTGATCTGGATGTCGCCTTCCTGCATCACGTTGAACAGCCCCACCTGGACCTTGCTGCTGAGGTCGGGCAGCTCGTTGATGGCGAAGATGCCGCGGTTGGCGCGGGGCAGCAGCCCGAAGTGCATCGTCAGCTCGTCCGAGAGCAGGTGCCCGCCGCGCGCCGCCTTGATCGGGTCGAGGTCGCCGATCAGGTCGGCGATGGTCACATCGGGCGTCGCCAGCTTTTCCACGTAGCGATTGTCGCGATGCACCCAGTCGATGGCGGTGGCGTCCCCGCACTCGGCCAGTCGCTCCCGCGCATACTTGGAGATTGGTGCAAAGGGATCGTCGTTCACCTCGCTGCCCGCCACCGCCGGCATCCACTCGTCCAGGAAGCCGGCGACCGAGCGGAGCAGCCGGCTCTTGGCCTGGCCGCGCAGGCCGAGGAGGATGAAGTGGTGGCGCGAGAGGATCGCGTTCACGATCTGGGGCTCGATCGTGTCCTCGTAACCGATGATGCCGGGAAAGAGCGGGCCGCCATCGGCGAGACGCCGGAGCAGGTTGTGCCGGAGTTCGGCGCGGACGCTGCGCCCCCGGAGCGGGGCTCGGCCCCAGGGGCTCTGGCGCAACGCGCCCAGGCTTCGGGGCAGGTCTTTGGGGTCGGAGCTAAATGTCGTATTCATATATAGTTACAGCCCGATCAGCAGTTGGATGGAGTGCGCCAAAACTTGACAATCTGTAACGCGGCCTTAACTTGTTGCGCCGTCACGCCTTGCGACAGTGCCAGGAGACAGGCCGGCTGGGACCTACATTCTGAGGAGCGACAGATGCGGAAGCTCGTACTTGCAGCAGTGCTCGTGGCGGTAGCAGCGTGTGCGCCGAAGGGTGAAACGCCACCCGCCGCCGACACCACGATGATGGACACCGCGGCGACCATGCAGGCTGATACCACCCACATGATGGGTGACTCCGCCGCGATGCCGGCCGATACGGCCATGGCCCGCGACACGACCCAGATGTAAGCTGGCCGCTGTAGCCGCACTGTCACTACGGGCTCCGAATGCGTTCGGGGCCCGTTGTGTTTGAGCTATGAGCTATGAGCTGCGAGCTATGAGCGGTACCATCGCCCAGCTCACAGCTCACAGCTCACAGCGCCCTACCCATCCACATCATCCTGCCCGAACGGCAGCGCCACCACAGTTGCCAGGCGACCGCCCGCATCCACGGTGTCGCCGATGGCTGTCTCCCGGCGCAGTGACGCGAGCGCCAGCGCCCGGTCGTCGAGCAGCAGGATCGAGCTGATCCGCCCCACCGTCTTGCCGTCCTTCAGCACGTCGAAGTCGCTGGGCTCCGATGGGTGGTCCCATCGCAGTCCCCGCAGCTCCCGGTTCACGTGGCCGCGGAAGTGGACCCGCGCCACCGTCTCCTGCCCGGTGTAGCACCCCTTGGTGTACGATACGCCGCCGATCTCGTCGAAGCGCACTTCCTGCGGCAGGGTGCGGTCCCCGATTTCACTGCCCAGCTGGGGCCAGCCGGCCAGGATGCGCGCGCCGTCAAGCAGCCTGGTGTCGTGCGCCGAGACGTGCACGCCGGACAATACATCGAGCGCGAGGGCGATGGCACCGTCGCGTCCCACCAGGAACGCGGCGAAGGGCGTCGTGTCGTGGCCCAGCGCCACCAGCAGCCGGCCCCGCACCGTGTCGATCACCGTGACTCGTCCGGCCGACGAGGGCAGGGGCCCCAGCCCCGCCTTCACCAGCGCCTCGAAGGCACCGCGCCCCACCAGCCAGAGCACCTTCATCTCACTGCCCTGGTCGCTGACTCGCGCCAGTCTCGGCGGCAGTGAGCGCTGGAGGATCTCGGCCAGTGGTACCTGCGCCGCGGGATCCGCCACGAGGGTCAGTTCCTGCGGCGTGCGCAGCACCCACATGTCGGCGACGATCATCCCCTTGGGCGTGAGCACCGCGCCATAGACCAGGCTGTCGTCGCCCGGGCGGTCGACGTCGTTGGTGAGCAGTCCTTGCATGCAGGTCACGGCGCCCGGACCGGAGACGGAGAAGACGGCTGCGTCGGTTACGACTGCCAGCGCGCCCAGCCGCACGTCGGAGAGCTCCTCGCGTGTCAGCGAGATGCGATGCTCAGGCATCGGCCCAGGGGAGGTCGGCAGGGTGATGACCGCCGAAGTCGGCCCAGACCATGTCGGCACCGGCGAGCGCATCCGCCGGCAGGGACGATGCAATGGCAACGCAGCGGAACCCGCCTGCCCGTGCCGCCTCGATGCCGGGCAGTGAATCCTCGATCACCACGCACTCCTCCCTGGCGAGGCGCAGCCGCTGGCGCGCACGCTCGAAGGTCTGCGGGTCGGGCTTGCACCGTTCGACCTCCTCGGCGGAGACGATGGTCTCGAAATGCTCCCGCAGGGACTTCATCTGCAGGACGAATTCCACCTCACGCTTGAGCGCGCTGGATGCCACGCCGAGGACCATGCGCGCCGCGGAAGCCGCCTCGATGAAATCGCGGACGCCAGCCACCAGCTCCAGGCGCGCGCGGGCAATGTCCTCGTAGATGTCGGCCTTCTGCTCGACCGCGTGCTGCAGCGTGAACTTGTCCGGCGTGCGGCCGGCCGCCTCGAAGCTGCGGCGGAAGCATTCCCGGTCGTTCAGTCCCAGGAAGTCGGCGTAGTACTGCTCGCGGGTGAGCGAAATGCCATGCGCGGCGAGGGTCGCGCTGAGGGCCTCGAAGTGCAGGGCCTCATCATGCGCGATCACACCGTTGAAGTCGAAGAGAATCCCGCGTGCGAGCATGGAGGGAAGGTAATGGGGTGTTGAGTTGAGAGCTGAGGGCTGAGGGCTGAGAGCTGAGAGCTAAGAGCTAAGAGCTAAGAGCTAAGAGCGTTACCATCGCCGAGCCCGCAGCTCACAGCTCACAGCTCACAGCTCACAGCTCTCAGCCCTTAGCTCTCAGCTCCACCGGATGCGCCACGCGAATCGCCGACCCTCGTGCCCTGAGGCCCGCACCGATCTGCATCAGGCAGCCCGGATTGCCGGTGAGCACCAGGTCGGGTGCGGGGTCCACGGCCAGGATGGCGTCGAGCTTGGCGTCGAGCACCGCCCGCGACATTCCCGGCTCCAGCAGGGAGAAGATGCCCGCACTGCCGCAGCACTTCTCGCTGTCGGCGAGCGGGAGGAGGGTGAGCCCGGGGACGTTCTCGAGCATCGCCAGCGGCTGCGCAAGGATCCCCTGCGCATGCTGGAGGTGACAGGGGGAATC
>DASSHL010000146.1:0-5023 GCA_035692845.1 Gemmatimonadales bacterium | reverse complement strand
CGGCTTCGAGCTCACGTCGTACACCACGCGGTTGACGCCATCGACCTCATTGGCGATGCGGTCGGAAATGGTGGCCAGCACCCCTGGCGGGAACGGGAACCAGTCGGCCGTCATGCCGTCGCGGCTGGTGACCGCGCGCAGGGCCACAACCTGGTCATAGCTGCGTTCATCGCCCTTTACGCCCACGGAGCGGATCGGCAGCAGGACGGCGAACGCCTGCCAGATATCATCGTACAACCCTGCGGCGCGGATTTCCTCGATGTAAATCGCGTCCGCCTGCCGCAGGGTATCTAGTGCCGGCTCGGTGACGGCCCCTAGGATACGAATTGCCAGGCCCGGCCCCGGGAACGGATGCCGGCCCACCATCTCCTCCGGCAGCCCGAGTTCGCGGCCCACCTGCCGCACTTCATCCTTGAAGAGTTCCCGCAGCGGCTCGATCAGCCTGAACGGCAGGCGCTCGGGCAGCCCACCCACATTGTGATGACTCTTGATGGTGACCGATGGCCCGCCCATCGGCGACACCGACTCGATGACATCCGGATACAGTGTTCCCTGCACCAGGAAGCCAACGTTGTCGCCCACCGCGCGGGCTTCGGCCTCGAAGACGTCGATGAACGTATGACCAATGCGTCGGCGCTTGGCTTCCGGGTCAGTGACGCCGGCAAGCTGATCCAGGAACTGCCGGGAGGCATCGACCACACGGAGGTCGATGCCGAGGTTGCTGCGGAAGGTGTGCTCCACCTGTTCGCGTTCGTGCAAGCGCAGCAGGCCGTGGTCCACGAAGATGCATGTGAGGCGGTCGCCCACTGCCTTGTGCACCAGGGCCGCGGCCACTGCGCTGTCGACACCACCCGAGAGCCCGCAGATGACGCGCGACGTAGCTCCAGCCACATTCAGGATCCGCGCCACCTCCCGATCCACGAAGTGACCCGGTGTCCAGTCAGGCGTGCAGTGACAGACATCGAAGAGAAACGCCGACAGGATTTCCCCACCGCGCGGCGTGTGGGCCACTTCGGGATGGAACTGCACCCCATAGAACGGGAGGGATTCATGCTCGATGGCGGCAACCGGCGTGTTGGCGCTGCGTGCGACGACACGGTATCCTGGCGGCGGCACGTCCACGTGGTCACCGTGGCTCATCCAGACCGGAGACTCCTCGCCAGCCTCAAAGCCGGAGAACAACTTCCCGCCATTCACTGCGATAACCGCCCTGCCGTATTCCCGTCGCGCCGCACGCACGACCGACCCACCGCTGAGCTGGGCCAGCAACTGCATGCCGTAGCAGACGCCGAGAATGGGAATGTCGAGGGCCAGCAGCGCAGGATCGGCGGTGGGAACGTTCTCGCCGTAGACGGAATTGGGGCCGCCCGAAAGAATGATTCCCTTCGGCTGCCATTCGCGAATCCATTCCACCGTGCGGCTCGGCGGGTGAATCTCGCAGTACACGTGGGCCTCGCGGACTCGGCGAGCGATGAGCTGGGTGTATTGGGATCCAAAATCGATGATCAGTATGCCCGGCTCATGTACCATGGTCGTGTCAGTCTCCCGCGAGCGTTTCGCCCCGCATCAGGTCCGCGGCGGACTCGCGCGGACGGATCACCTGGAAGCCGCCGTCGCGCACCAGGACTTCTGCGGCGCGCGGGCGGCTGTTGTAATTGGAACTCATCGCAAAACCGTATGCCCCGGCGCCCAGCAGCGCGAGCCGCTCACCGCGCTCAACACCGGCCAGATCGCGATCGAGCGCCAGGAAATCTCCCGACTCGCAGACCGGGCCCACGACGTCCACCGGGCCCACCGGCCGGCCCGCGTCCCGCAGCTCGACGATTTCGTGCCAGGCCTGATAGTGACTGGGTCGCACCAGGTCATTCATGCCGGCATCCACGATGACCACGTCCCGTCCGCCCGAATGCTTGCGGAACACGACCGTGGTGAGCAGGACACCGGCCGCCGCCACCAGGTAGCGCCCTGGCTCGAGCGAGATGGTCAGGCCCGTGTCCGCAACGAGTGGAGCGATGCTGGCGGCAAGCGTTGACGGCTCGAGCGGCCTCTCGTCGTGGTACTGCACGCCAAGCCCGCCCCCGATATCGAGAGTCCGAATGCCGCTGACGCCTGCCTTCTCCAGCTCCTTGACGAGGTTCAGCAGCCGGGAAATCCCTTCCACATACGGCGCGGTGTCGAGCAGCTGGCTGCCGAGATGCATCGCCACGGTGTCGAGCGTGAGCCAGCGATGCCGCGCGATGGCCTGCGCCAGTGGCACCACGTGATCCACGGGCACCCCGAACTTGATCCCCCCCTGCCCCGTCGCGATGAAGGGATGGGTATCAGCGGTGACATCGGGGTTGACGCGAATGCCTACGGTGACACGCTTGCGGAGCCGTTCGACGAGCGGCGCCAGTGCATCCAGTTCAGCGGCCGACTCAAGGTGGATGTGGCCCACGCCGCTTTCGATGGCGAATTCCAGCTCCGCATCCGTCTTGCCCACGCCGCTGAACACCACGCGTTCGGCGGGGAATCCGGCCGCAAGCACCCGCTGCAGCTCCCCGCCGGAGACGATATCGGCACCGGCACCGAGATCACACAGCAGCCGCAGGACCGCGAGGTTGGAATTGGCCTTCACGGCATAGGCGATTCGGTGCGGAATGACGCCCAGCGCGTCATCGAGCGCGTGGTAGCGCCGGCTGATGACATCGGCGTTGTAGACGAATGCCGGCGTGCCAACTGCGTCCCCAATGACCAGGAGGCTCACGCCGCCATCATGGAGCTCTCCCTTCACCCGCTCCAACCCCGCATCCACCAGCAAGCGTGCGCGCGCCTCTGCAGGCGTGCGCCGCTCCCGCGTCGTCGTCAGTAGGCTTTTGCCCACACCGCCTCCGCGACGCTTGGCCGGTTGCACCAGAGGCAGGTCGCCGGCACCACGGGAGAACGGAATTCCGCATCCGGCAGCACCCGGATCGTCGCCTTGGTCTGCTCCTTGATCTCTGCTTCGCAGGCATTGTCGCCGCAGAATCCGCCGTAGACAAAGCCGCCTTCGCCGGCCATGCGCGCGATGAATTCCTCCCTGGATGCGCCCCGGACGCTGGCCGCCTCACGCCGTGCGAGAGCCGCCTGCAGCAGTACAGCCTGCATGTCGTCCATTTCCTGCTGCATGCGCCGCGCGAGACCAACCAGGGACACCGGCTCCTTTTTTCCACCGGTGCGCCGGGCGAGCATGACTGAGCCGGCAGCCACATCGCGGGGCCCGATCTCCAGCCGGAGGGGGACACCGCGTGCCTCCCACTCGTAGTACTTGGCGCCAGGCTTCATGTCATCACGGGCGTCGAGGTGCACGCGGACCTGCGCGGAGCGCAGCTCGCGGATGATCTCGTCCGCCGCATTCATGACTGACCCACGCTCCTCGTCGGTCCGGTAAATCGGCACGACCACGACTTGCCACTGCGCCAGTCGGGGCGGACACACGAGCCCCTTGTCGTCACTGTGGGTCATGATCAACCCGCCCACCAGCCGGGTGGACACGCCCCACGAGGTGTTCCAGACATAGTCCAGCCGGCCGTCGGCCGTCTGGTACGTGACGTCAAAGACGCGAGCGAAGTTCTGCCCGAGGTTGTGACTGGTACCTGCCTGCAGCGCCCGGTTGTCCTGCATCAGCGCCTCGCAGCTGTAGGTGCGGAGTGCACCCGCGAAGCGCTCGCTGTCGGTCTTGCGGCCGGTGAGCACCGGCATCGCCATCCACTCTTCCATGAACTTCCGGTAGAGCCCGAGGATCATGAGCGTTTCCTGCTCCGCCTCGTCCTCGGTGGCGTGCGCCGTATGGCCTTCCTGCCAGAGGAATTCGGTGGTGCGGAGAAAGAGCCGCGTGCGCATCTCCCAGCGCACCACGTTGGCCCACTGGTTGATCAGCAGGGGCAGGTCGCGATAGCTCTGGATCCACTTGGCGTACATCGCGTAGATGATGGTCTCGGAGGTGGGACGCACCACCAGCGGCTCCTCCAGTTCCTTGCCGCCCCCGTGAGTGACGACCGCGGTCTCCGGCGCGAAGCCTTCCACGTGCTCTGCTTCCCGCGAGAGAAAGCTCTGCGGAATGAACAGCGGGAAGTAGGCGTTCTGGTGGCCGGTATCCTTGAACATGCCGTCCAGCGCGCGCTGCATCTGCTCCCAGATGGCGTAGCCGTTGGGACGGATCACCATGCAGCCGCGGACGGGGCTGTAGTCCGCCAGCTCCGCCCGGGCAATCACCTCGTTGTACCACGCGCTGAAATCCTCCGCCCGCGTGGTCAGCGCCTTCTCCTGCGACATCCCGTCTCCTTGACTCTCTCGGTATCGCTGGCGCTCAGGCGCGCCCGCATGCCTCGGCGAGCCTCGGCACGATGGCATCACGTGCCACGCTGAGCTGCTCGCCTCGCCCCAGCTCCTTCAACATGACCTCACCGCGGGCCCGGTCGTCCGGGCCGATCACGGCCACATACGCCGCTCCGCGCGCGTCGGCCAGCTTGAACTGCTTGCCGAGGGACTGCCCGCCCAGCGCAAACTCGACCGACAGCCCGGCATCGCGGCACTCGTGAGCGAGCGCCAGAACGGCCGCCTGGTCCTCGGGGGTAACACCGGCAACAAACAGGTCGAGTGTTTCGCGTCCCGCGTCCCCTATCCCGCGTCCCTTGAGCAATTCGCCCAGCACCACGTCACCCATGCCGAAGCCGAGCGCCGGCAGGTCGACCCCGCCGAGCGCGGAGAGCAGGTTGTCGTAGCGCCCGCCGCCGCAGATGGCACGAAGACTTCGGCCTGCGTCAAACAGCTCGAAGACGGTGCCGGTGTAATACGCGAGGCCCCGAACGATGGTGAGATCCACGTCGACGAATTCGCCGAGTCCCATCGCCTCCAGGCCGGCGAGCGTCTGCTGCAGCGGCGCCAGGGCGTCTGCCGCACCGGGCCGCTGCGCCAGCATGGTTCGCACGTCCTCGATGCCGCGCAGCTCCGCGATCCGGAACACGGCCTCATTCGCCTCACCGGAAAAGCCGGCGGCATGGAG
>DASSHL010000145.1:0-4892 GCA_035692845.1 Gemmatimonadales bacterium | reverse complement strand
GAGACCAAGCGTCCCGTCAATCCGTTCCTGTCGCAGGACCCGTCCCAGAAGGCACGGCGGCTTGCCCGGGCGCTTATTTCCGACATGGTGGTCTACCACCCGGCCAAGCGCCGCGAGGGGCTGCGCGACGGCAACCTCAAGGCGCTGTTCGACGAGGAGATCAGGAAGAGCTGGGAGGAGTACATGGACCAGGTGGGCAAGGACATCGCCGAAGGCACCGGACATTTCCGCGATGCGCTCAATGAAATCCTCGCGGACGGTCGCCAGATCTTCTGAGGCTGTCTATCTTTCGGAAACCCGGAGCCGCTCCTCCGCCGCCGGGCGGACGGGCGGCTCGCTTGTTTTCCCGCATGGAGTGCTGAATGGCTGACCTGACCGAGCGACTCGACGATCTCGCCACGCGCCTGGCCAAACTCCGGGGTTTTCTTTGACCTCGATGCCAGGCGTGCGCGCATAACGGACATCGAGGCCCAGCAGGGCGACCCCGCATTCTGGACCAACCAGGAGCGGGCCCGCGAGCTGGTGCAGGAAGTGAAGCAACTCAAGGGCTGGGTGACGCCATTCGATGACCTCGACGGCCGTATCAGCTCAGCGCGCGAAATGGCCGATTTGCTGGAAGAGGAACCCGACGAGGCGCTGACCGGGGAGCTGGAGACCGAAGTCCCGCGTCTCGCGTCCAGCCTCGAGGCCTTCGAGCTCAAGACCATGCTGCGCGGACCGGATGACATGCGGGACGCCCTGCTCACCATACACCCGGGCGCCGGGGGCACGGAGTCGCAGGACTGGGCCGAAATGCTCATGCGGATGTATGTGCGCTGGGCCGAGCGGCAGGGCTTCACCGTCCGGGTGCTCGACATGCTCGAGGGCGAAGAGGCGGGCATCAAGTCCGCCACCATCGAAGTGACGGGCGAATACGCCTACGGATTTCTCAAGGCGGAGAAGGGCGTACATCGTCTGGTGCGGATCTCGCCCTATGATTCCCAGGCACGGCGCCACACTTCTTTCGCCTCGGTGTTCGTCTACCCTGACATTGACGACACCATCGAGGTGGACCTCCGCGATGAAGACATCAAGATGGACGTCTTCCGCGCCTCGGGAGCCGGTGGTCAGCACATCAACAAGACCTCGTCTGCCGTCCGCCTCACCCACATCCCGACCGGGATTGTCGTCTCCTGCCAGCAGGAGCGCAGCCAGCACAAGAACAAGGACACCGCCATGAAGATGCTGCGCGCAGCGCTCTACCAGCGGAAGCTCGAGGAGCAGCAGGCAGCCAAGGCGGTGGTGGAGGCCACCAAGACCGACATCTCCTGGGGCCACCAGATCCGTTCCTACGTGTTCCAGCCCTACACCATGGTCAACGATCACCGCACCGAGGTGAAGGTGAGTGACGTGCAGCGCGTCATGGACGGTGACCTCGAGGCCTTCATCCAGGCCTACCTCAAGCAGTTCGGGGGCACCGCCGCGTGAGCGAGGGCACCGAACGCCGCAGCTACATCGAGGAGCATCGCCGCGCCAAGCGCGACGCCATGGCCGAGCTGGGCATCGTCCCCTTTGCCTACCGGTTCGACCGCACCCACACCGCGGCGGAAGCGCTTGCGGCCTGGGACGACAGCATGGGGGAGACGGGCCCCGACGTCGCAGTAGCGGGGCGCATCGTCTCGTTGCGCTCACAGGGGAAGACAGCGTTCGCGCATGTCGAGGATGGATCGGGGCGCATCCAGGCCTACTTCCGTCGCGACACGCTGGCAGATGCCTGGCCCCTGATCGAACTTCTCGATCTCGACGACCACATCGGGGTCACTGGAACGCTCTTTCGCACCCGCACCGGCGAGGTGACCGTACGCACCACCGGCGTGACCATGCTGAGCAAGGCGCTCCGGCCGCTGCCACGCGGCAAGACCGAGGTGGTGGATGGTGTTGAGGTGGTGCACGGCGGGCTCACGGATCCCGAGGTTCGCTATCGGCAGCGCTACGCCGACCTGGCGCTGCGCCAGGATGTGCGCGGGATCTTTCGCACCCGCGCCCGCGCCATCGCCTGGATCCGCCGCTTCCTCGACGAGCGCGATTTCCTGGAGGTCGAGACTCCCGTGCTGCAGCCGCTCTATGGCGGCGCGGCGGCCCGCCCGTTCGTGACCCACCACAATACGCTCGACATGCCGCTCTATCTCCGTATCGCGGATGAGCTGTACCTCAAGCGACTGCTCGTCGGTGGGCTGGAGCGCGTCTACGAGATTGGCCACGATTTCCGCAACGAAGGCATGGACCGGACGCACAACCCCGAATTCACCATGCTGGAGCTGTACCAGGCCTACACTGATTACCACGGCATGCTGGAACTCTGCGAAGCTCTGGTTGCGGGCGTGGTGCAGGAGGCCTGCGGCACCGCCACCCTGGAGCGAGAGGGCGTGGCCTTCAATTTCACGCCCCCATTCGCGCGGGTGCACTTTGCCGATGCGCTCCTCGAGCGGGCCGGCATCGATGTGCGCACGGCCGATGATGCCGCCATGCGCAGCGCGCTGGTCCGGCACGGCGTGCCGGCCGGCGACGCGGCGCAGTGGAGCGGCGCCAAGCTGCAGGACGAGCTCTTCAAGTCCTATGTCGAGGAAACACTGGTCCAGCCCACCTTCGTCATGGATCACCCCAAACTGCTCTCGCCGCTGGCCAAGCAGCATCGCGACGATCCCCGACTCGTTGAGCGCTTCGAGCTGATCGTCAACGGGACCGAGTGGGCCAACGCGTTCAGCGAGCTCAACGATCCCGACGACCAGCGGGCACGGTTCGAGGACCAGGTCCGCCAGCGGGACGCCGGCAATGACGAGGCGCAGCCCTACGACCAGGACTACATTCGCGCCCTCGAATATGGCATGCCGCCGGCTGGCGGCATGGGTCTCGGAATTGACCGTCTCGTGATGATGCTCACCGGTGCCGCCTCCATTCGTGACGTGATCCTTTTCCCCGCCATGCGGCCGGAGGAGGGGTGAACGGCTATGGGCCGTTGGCGCTCTTTCGCTGGCCGTCGGCGCTGGAACGACGGATTGCCACTCGCTATCTCCGGGGGCGGCGCTCCCGCCGTGGCGCCTCCCTGACCACGATCATCTCGATCGGCGGCGTTACCGTGGGCGTCATGGCGCTCATCGTGGTGCTTGGCGTAATGAATGGGCTCCGGAACGACCTGCGCGACCGCATCCTGGTTGCGAGCCCTCACCTGCGCGTGCTCACCTACGGCGCCGGACTCCGGGTAGACGACTGGCGAGACGCCATCAAGATCATCCGCCAGGACCCGGAGGTGGTCGCCGCGGCGCCGGAAGTCATTTCGCAGACAGTCATCACCAAGGGCGCCGATTACGCCGAGGCGGTGAACGTGCTGGGCGTGGACCCGGACACCGGGTCGCGATCGGTCACCTCGCTGCCGTCCTCCATCGTCAAGGGAGACCTGAGCTTCAAGACTACGGTGGATGGCGTGGATGGCGGCATCCTGCTGGGCGAGCGGCTCGCGTCACGCATCAACGCCTTCACCGGCGATGTCATCACGTTGATACCGCCCACCGCCGCCAGGGTCAATCGCGCCCTCGGTGTGGCCACGCCCAGGTTCTGGCGGTTCGAGGTCACGGGCCTCTTCAATACCGGAATGTTCCAGTACGACAACCAGTTCGTGGTGATGTCGCTCCCCACCGCGCAGAAGTTCACCGGCCTGGGTGACGCCGTGTCCAGCATCGCCGTGCGGGTCGAGAACCCGGATGAGGCGCCAGCCGTCGGGCACCGGCTCGAGGAAAAGCTCAGGTATCCCTATCGGGCGCTCGACTGGCAGGCGCAGAACTCGAGCCTGTTCAGTGCGCTCCAGCTGGAAAAGCTGGCCATGGGGCTGATCATCTTTTTCATCATGATCGTTGCGGCGTTCAACATCGTCGGGTCGCTCACGATGGTCGTGACCGATAAGACACGCGAAATCGGCATCCTTCGCGCGATGGGGCTGACCGCGCCAGCCATCGGGCGCGTGTTCCTGCTGCAGGGCGCCATCATCGGCCTGATCGGTACGACGGTCGGACTGGTCCTGGGTCTCGCCATCTCGTATATCGTGGATTCCTCCGGCATGATCCACATTGATCCTTCCATCTACTTCATCGACCACCTGCCGGTGCGGACCCAGCTCTCGGATGTCGTGACCGTGGTCGTGGCCAGTGTGCTCCTGGCCGTAGTCGCCACGATCTACCCCTCGCGCTCGGCGGCAGGGCTCACGCCGGTTGAAGCGATCCGGCACGAATGACCGCCATACTCGAAGCCACCGGCATCCGCCGAGTCTTCATGGGTGGCGACGGCGCGCCGATCGAGGTTCTCTCCGGAGTGGATCTTGCCGTGGCACGGGGTGAGTTCGTCGCGATCGTCGGCGCGAGCGGGGCGGGGAAGAGCACCCTGCTCCAGATACTCGGCGCGCTGGATCCGCCGACCGGGGGAGAGGTGGCGCTCGACGGCGTGGCATACGACCGGCTCAGCGAGACGGAGCTTGCTGAGCTCCGGAACCGGCGCATAGGCTTCGTGTTCCAGTTCCATCACCTCCTCCGCGAGTTTTCGGCGCTGGAGAACGTGATGATGCCAATGCTCATCAGCGGGAGCGATTCGGGCGAGGCACGGGACCGCTCGGCGGCACTGCTGGAGTCCATGGGACTTGCCGCCCGGCTCAGCCACCGGCCAGCGCAGCTCTCGGGTGGGGAACAGCAGCGCGTCGCCGTGGCGCGGGCGCTGGCCATGAATCCGGTCCTGGTGCTGGCCGATGAACCGAGCGGCAACCTGGACTACCATCACGCGGAGCAGCTGCACGAGCTGTTTGCCCGGCTGGCGCGTGAATTCGAGACGGCGCTGGTCGTCGTAACTCATAACCGGCAGCTTGCCGGTCG
>DASSHL010000144.1:0-11861 GCA_035692845.1 Gemmatimonadales bacterium | reverse complement strand
TTTCCCGCAGCTCGGCGCAGCGCGCCGTCGTGCGCCGGTCCTGCCACACGATGGCTCTGGCAAGCGGCGCGAGCGTGCGCCGATCCCAAAGGACAGTCGTCTCGCGCTGGTTGGTAATGCCGATTCCCGCCGGCATTTCGCCGGCCGCTCGAATGGCGTCACGGCCCGCCTCGACCGTGAGCCGGAATATTTCCTCGGCGTCATGTTCCACCCAGCCGGGCTCCGGGAAGAACTGGGTAAGCGCGCGATAGCCCGAGCCCAGCACGCGGCCGTCCTGATGCAGCACCAGCGCGTGACAACCGGTGGTGCCTTGATCGAGGGCGAGGATGGTGGGCATTGGGCCTGGGGCTTGGGACTTGGGGCTGAACTTCCAAGATAATGTCTCACGACGTCTAGCTCTTAGCTCTTAGCCCTTAGCCCTTAGCTCTTAGCTCTCAGCACTCAGCCCTCAGCACTCAGCCCTCAGCTTCCCAGTCTATATTCCAGCCTCACACCCAACCCAAGATCCCATGCCATTCGAAACCCTGCTACTCGACGTCACTGACCAGGTTGCTGTCGCCACCATCAACCGTCCCGATAAGCTCAACGCGCTGAATGCCACGGTCATCCGTGAGCTGGGCGAGCTGGCGGAGCAGGTTGCCGGTGATGATGCCATTCATGGACTCATCCTCACTGGCGCGGGGGGCAAGGCGTTCGTGGCCGGCGCCGACATCAGTGAGATCGCCGGGCAGGGGCCGCTTGATGGCGCCGAGCGATCGAGAGCCGGTCAGGCCGTGTTCCGGAAGATCGAGATGCTGGGCAAGCCGGTCATTGCCGCCATCAATGGCTTCGCGCTGGGCGGTGGCTGCGAGCTGGCCATGGCGTGTCACATCCGCCTTGCGGCGGAGAGCGCCAAGTTCGGCCAGCCGGAAGTGAAGCTGGGCATTTCCCCCGGGTATGGCGGCACCGTCCGCCTGCCCCGGCTGGTCGGCCGAGGCCGTGCGCTCGAGTTGCTCCTCACCGGTGCCATGATCGACGCCCCGGAGGCATATCGAATCGGACTGGTCAATCGTGTTGTTTCGGGTGAGCAACTGCTCGCCGAAGCCAACGCCATGATGAAGCAGATCCTCGCCAACGGGCCGCTGGCCGTGGCGGCCTGCCTGGCACTGGTGGATGGCACCGCAGACCTCCCGCTCGATGCTGCTCTCGCGCAGGAAGCGGTGCACTTCGGCCTCCTCTCTTCGTCTCCAGAAATGCGCGAGGGCACCGCAGCATTTCTGGCCCGGCGTACCCCGGAATTCCGAGGGAAAAACCACTCCTGAACCCTCGTTTTCGGGGCTTCCAACGGCTATATTTCCCAGGATGTCAGGCCCGACAAAAGGTCGCACGCAGCCGCGGCACCTGCTGGGTGGCGCGCTGGGGTTGATGCTGCTTACGGGATGCGGGGAACGAGCCCGGCTGATCTTCGATCCGGGCTCGTCCGGCGCGGGTCCGCACACCGTCATTGACAACCCTGAGACCGGCCTCGTCCGGGTGCCTGAAGGCCCCATGGCGACAGTGGCGGGCAGGGCCATCGATGATGACGGGGTCGATTCACTCTACGTGATCGTGGTGGGCGGCGAACAGTTTCGGCCCCTCGCGCCGGAGGCACCTACGGACACACTCCGGTTCATCCTCCCGATCTCGACCTCTGGCCACGGCGGTGACACGCTGACCGTGCTGGTGTTCGCCACTGACCACGCCGGCGTGCGCGGCGACACCGCAGCGCGAACGCTGATCGTCCAGTAGTGCGGCTCGAACGCCTGGTCGCGCGCGGGTTCCGCAATCTCGCGGACCTGGATCTCGCCGTGCCGGCGGCCGGCATGCTGCTGCTGGGCGAGAACGGTCAGGGCAAGACCAATCTTCTCGAGGCGCTGTGCTACACGGTGCTCTGCCGGTCAATCCGCGGCGCGGCTGACGCGGAACTGGTGCAGTTCGCCGGCACTGGCTTCCGCGTCGCCACGTGGGGCAGCGGCCGAGAGGTCTCGGCCCAGTGGAACACGGGAGAGCGCCGCAAGCGGATCGCCGTGGAAGGCGCCGAGGCGGGACGCCTCGCCGATGCCATCGGGTCCTGGCTTGCCGTGGCCTTCCTGCCCGGGGATGTCTCCCTGGCATCGGGACCCGCAGCTGGCCGCCGCCTCTATCTCGATCGCCTCCTGGCGCTGGCAGATCAGCGCTACCTCGGCGCGCTTGCACGCTACCGCGCTGCATTGGCCCAGCGGAATGCCGCCCTGCGGCAGGGACGAGGCGACCTGGCCACTGCCTTCGACCAGCCGTTGGCGGACGCGGGGGCGTGCGTCGTCCGCACGCGCCTGGCGTGGGTCACACGGATGGAGGCGGCCTTTGAATCGGAACTGGGCGCGCTGGGCGAGCGTACGTCCGCGCGCCTGCTCTATCGGGGGCATCCGGAGCTGGCGCAGCAGGACGCGTGGCCCGCACTGCTCGCCGACCAGCTGCCGCGAGACCTCGCGCGCACGGCCACCGGCCTGGGGCCGCACCGCGACGACCTCCGCCTGATGCTCGACGGCCGGGATCTCCGGACCTTTGGCAGCACGGGCCAGCAGCGGACGGCGGCCGTGGCGCTTCGGCTTCTCGAGCTCAGGACGCTGGCGGAGGACCGCGGCACCGAGCCCGCGCTCGCGCTGGATGATGTTTTCGCCGAGCTGGATGGCGAGCGTCAGGAACGGCTGGCGCATCGGCTCCTGGCCGGACCCGAGCGGCAGGTCTTTCTCACGGCACCGCGTGCGCAGGAGCTGCCGGCGGGGCTGGCACTTCCGGTGTGGCGGGTGACCGGTGGACGGGTGGCAGCGTGACCGACGACCAGCGCCCGCAGGGCATTGCCGACGTGCTGGCCCGCTATCTCAAGCGGGCCGGGCTGGCGCGCCGGGTGGAAGCGGCCGGGATCGTCGCCGAATGGGCCCAGCTGGTGGGACCGCAGATAGCCGCGGTCACCGAACCTGATGCTGTCACCGCCGACGGCATCCTCTGGGTGCGCGTTGCCAGCGCACCGTGGGCGCAGGAACTGCGCATGATGACACCACGCATCCTGGGCAAGCTCAACCAGGGCCGCTCCGGCCGCGTGCGCGAAATACGCTGGATTGCGGCGCCACCTCGGCGCCCCGGCGCAACCTGAAGGACAGCAGCGAGGGACGATGAGCAGCACTGCACAGCCGAAGTACAAGGCCGACTCCATCCAGGTCCTCAAGGGACTGGAAGCGGTCCGGAAGCGTCCGGGCATGTATATCGGGTCCACCGGCGAGAGTGGCCTGCACCATCTCGTCTACGAGGTAGTGGACAACTCGATCGATGAAGCGCTGGCGGGATACTGCGATGCCATCAGCGTCACCATCCATCCCGACAACTCCATCACGGTCACCGACAACGGCCGGGGCATTCCAGTCGACATCCACCCGGTGGAGAAGATCCCCGGGGTGGAGCTGGCGCTCACGGTGCTGCATGCGGGCGGCAAGTTCGACAAGAACAGTTACAAGGTGTCGGGCGGCCTGCATGGCGTCGGCGTGTCGGTGGTCAACGCGCTCTCGGAGCGGCTGGAAGTCCTGGTGGACGTGGACGGACAGCGGCATCACATGTCCTTCGCCCGCGGCCACACCACCAAGAAGCTCTCGGTGCTGGGCAAGACCCGCACGACCGGCACCACGGTGCGCTTCAAGCCCGATCCCGAAATCTTCAACACCCTGGAGTTCAATTACGACACCCTGGCCGACCGGCTGCGCCAGCTGTCGTTCCTGAACAAGGGCGTGCGGATCACGCTCAAGGACGAGCGTGAGGGTGGCCAGCAGAGCGAGTTCTACGCCAAGGGCGGCCTGGTCGAATTCGTCCAGTTCCTCAACCGGAACCGGAAGCCGCTGTATGCCAAGCCGGTGCACTTCACCACCGAGAAGGACGAGGTGGATGTGGACCTGGCCCTGCAGTACGACGACGGGTTCAACGAGAACACGTTCACGTTCGTCAACAACATCAACACCCATGAGGGTGGCACGCACCTCACCGGCTTCCGCGCGGCGCTGACCCGCACGGTCAACGACCTCGCCAAGAAGTCCGGCGCCCTCAAGAAGGAGAACTTCACCCTCACCGGTGATGACATCCGCGAGGGGCTCACCTGCGTGCTGCACGTCAAGGTGCGGGAGCCGCAGTTCGAGGGGCAGACCAAGACCAAGCTGGGCAACTCCGAGGTCGAGGGCATCGTCCGCCAGGTGGTGAACGAGCATCTCGGCGCCTATCTCGAAGAGCACCCGCCCGTACTCCGCGCCATCGTGGAAAAGGCGGTGGCGGCCGCGCGCGCGCGCGAAGCGGCCCGCAAGGCGCGTGACCTGGTGCGCAAGAAGTCGGGCCTCGAAAACGCGGTGCTCCCCGGCAAGCTGGCCGACTGCTCCATCACCGATCCCGCGCTGAGCGAGATCTACCTGGTGGAGGGCGATTCGGCCGGTGGCAGCGCCAAGCAGGGGCGCGACCGGCAGTTCCAGGCCATCCTCCCGCTGCGAGGCAAGATCCTCAATGTGGAGAAGGCGCGCATAGACCGGATCCTCGGCAACGAGGAAATCCGCTCGATGATCACCGCCATCGGCACCGGCGTGCGCGACGACTTCAAGCTGGAAGACGCGCGCTACCACAAGGTGATCATCATGACCGACGCCGACGTGGACGGTGCGCACATCCGCACGCTGCTGCTCACGTTCTTCTTCCGACAGATGCAGGAACTGATCGAGGCGGGCTACGTGTACATCGCCCAGCCGCCGCTTTACCGCGTGGCACGCGGGAAGGAAGAGTTCTACGCGTACACCGAGGAAGAACGAGGCGAGTTCCAGAAGCGGCTTGCCGGCACGGATGGCAAGGCCAACGTGGTGATCCAGCGCTACAAGGGACTCGGTGAGATGAATCCCGACCAGCTCTGGAAGACCACCATGAACCCCGAGACGCGGACGGTGCTCCGGGTAACGATGGAGGATGCGGTCGAGGCCTCCAATCTCTTCGACGAACTCATGGGCGACGCGGTCGAGCCGCGCCGGATCTTCATCGAGAAGAACGCCAAGTACGTGTCGAACCTGGACGTGTGACGCGGGACGGCGGGGGTGGCAGAAGCGGCGGGATCGGAGCCCGGCGGTTCATGACTGTTCTTTCAAAGTCTCGTGTCATCCTGCGAATCGCCGGTGTCCTGCTGCTATGCCTTGCGGCGGCGTCGCTGCAGGCCCAGCAGCCCGGGGCCGTTCTCCGCATCTCCGTCATCACGATCGGCCCTGGGGCCGAGGTGTGGGAGCGCTTCGGTCACAACGCCATCATGGTGGAAGACACTTCCACCGGCGAGGCGCGCTGGTACAACTACGGCATGTTCGACTTCAATGCCGCGGATTTCTGGCCCCGCTTCCTCAAGGGCGACATGCGCTACTGGATGGCCGGCGGCGACGTGCGCTCCGAACTCGGCGCGTACGTCGAGCGCAATCGCTCGGTCTGGGTGCAGGAACTCGATCTCACGCCGCCCGAGCGCCTGGCGCTCAAGCAATTTCTCGAATGGAACGTCCTGCCGGAAAACCGCTTCTATCACTACGACTACTACTACGACAACTGCTCCACGCGCGTGCGTGATGCGCTGGACCGGGTGATCGGCGGCGCCATCAAGGCGCAGACCGAAGGGCTGCCGTCGGGCACCACCTTCCGCTCCGAGACCCGGCGGCTCACCGAAAGCAGCCTTCCGGTCTACATCGGCATCGAACTTGGCCTTGGCCGGCCGACCGACCGGCCCATTTCAGAGTATGAAGAAACGTTCCTGCCGATGGCGCTCCGGGATCATTTGCGGCAAGTGACGCTGCGCGATTCCGCCGGTGCCACCCGGCCGCTCGTGAAGGCGGAAGAAACCCTGTTCCGGTCCACTGACCAGCCGCCACCCGCACAGCCGCCCACCTGGTGGCCATGGTTCCTGCTCGCGGGATTGATCACGGGGGGATTGCTGCTGGTCTCAGGGAGGGCGCTTGCGGGTTCGCACGCAGCGCGATGGTGCTTCGGGATCGTGGCGGGTGGGTGGACACTCCTGGCGGGATTGGGTGGTCTGATGCTTGCCGCGCTCTGGGCACTCACCAATCACACTGCCACCTATGCCAACGAAAACCTGCTGCAGCTCTGCCCGCTGGCGCTGGTGCTGTTCTTTCTCCTGCCCCGCGTCCTCCGCCGGCCGCTCGAAGCCCAGTCCATCGCGGTACGCGTCGCACTCGTGATGGTACTGGCGTCGCTCGCGGGCCTCGTCACCAAGCTGATTCCCGGCGTCAGCCAGATGAACTGGGAGATCATCGCGTTTGCGCTGCCGGTGAATGTGGGACTGGCGTGGGGCATGGGGCGTAGGGCGTAACGACCTTCACCGTCGTCGCGATCTGCCCATTATGCCGCTGGGCGTGCTCGGCGATATGAAAGAGCAGCCCCCGCACATTGGTGGGGAGTGCCTGTCGGCCGACGGCGCGCGGCTCATTCAGCCGGTCGGCCGGCGTCTCGCGCAGCACCTCGAGTGCCTGGTCGATTGCCGCGACGGCTCCCGTCAGCAGCTCATCAAGCCGCTTGCCAGTGCCTTCCGGATCACGTTCGGCGCTCAGCGCCTGGCGCTGGGCATCATTCAGCTGGCGTCCTGCCGCATAACTGAGCAGTCGATCCGTGGCACCCGCGATGTGCAGCAGATGAAAACCCAGGGGCGCCGCGGCGCCAGGTCGCACCCAGAGCAGCGCTTCGTCGAAGCCCGCGAGCACAGCGGGAATTTCCTGCTTCACCTGCAGCAGGGCATGGGCGGCGGGCTGGAGTTCGGGAATGATGCCGGCCACGGGACCGGTGAGCCAGGGTTCGGGCATTGGAGTCGAGGGGTCGAGGAGTCAAGGTGGTCAAGGTGGTCAAGCGGTCGGGAAGGCTAAGGGGATCGGAGTCTTGACCCCTCGACCCCTTGACCGCCTCGACCGCTACAGCAATTCCGGCGGTCTCGGCCTTCCGGTGCCAGGGCCCCAATCGGCGCCTGGGACATCCTCGTCGGGGCGGGCTGAAGCGTCCCAGCCCTGCACTTCCCGCTCGGCCGCGTGGAGCTGTTCCCAGTCGACGTCGTCCCGCCGAGTGGTTCGCCGATTCGCCACACGTTCGCCACGCCGCAGCAGCCAGCCGGCCAGGACCAGCACCACCATGATGAGGAAGGCGTAATAGATCACGAAAGTTCCTCGACGCCAGCCGACGTCACCCGATGCGACACCAGCGGGAGCAAGCTGACCTGCTCACCCAGCGTAATGGCCGCAGCAAGGGCCCGCGCGGCACCCTCGGCATCGTCACGACTCCGCGCGTGAATTTCCACGAGCGGCTGCCCGCGGGTTACCGCATCGCCCGCAACAGCGCGAAACACGAAGCCTACCGACGGATCGATTTCATCATCCATTGTCGCCCGTCCGCCGCCGAGCGCCACGATGGCCCGGCCCACCGCCCTGGGCTCGATGCCGGCCACCACGCCGTCAGCCGGCGCAGTGAAGAGTTCCTGCACCGGGGCCGTGGGTAGCCGTTCCGGGTACTCCACCTGGGCCGGGTCCCCACCTTGCGCTTCGACAATCTGCATCAGGCGCTCGATCGCACGGCCCGACTGGATGGTTTCCCGCAGCAGGTGGCGAGCGGTGGACGCATCGGCGGCCAGTCCCGCGACTCGCAGCATCTCGATTCCCAGCGCGAAGGTCACGTTCATCAGGTCCTCGGGGCCGTGGCCCCGAAGACCCGCGACCGCTTCCCGCACTTCGAGGGCGTTGCCGGCGGCCCGGCCCAGCGGGCGGTCCATCGCGGTGAGCAGCGCGACAACCTTGCAGCCCCTGCTCTCCCCGATGCCCACCATGGTGCGTGCGAGCGTAAGTGCGTCGTCCACCGAAGGGAGGAAGGCACCGCTCCCCGTCTTGACGTCGAGCACCAGGCCGCTCAGCCCTTCGGCCAGCTTCTTCGACATGATGCTGGCGGCAATGAGCGGAATGGATTCGACGGTAGCGGTCACGTCGCGCAGGGCGTAGAGCCGCTTGTCCGCCGGCGCAATTTCCGGTGTCTGGCCGATCAAGGCGCAATTGAGCCGCCGCACCTGCGCTTCGGCCTCACGCAGGGGAACGTCGGTGCGGAAGCCCCGGATGGCTTCAAGCTTGTCGAGCGTCCCCCCGGTATGGCCCAGGCCGCGGCCGGACATCATCGGCACGGCCACACCTGCCGCGGCGAGCATGGGCGCAAGGAGCAGACTGGTCTTGTCGCCCACGCCGCCCGTGGAGTGCTTGTCGACGCGCGGCGTGGCCCAGCGATCGAAGTTCAGGCGATCGCCGCTCGCCAGCATGGCGTCCGTCAGCGCCGCCAGTTCGGCGGGTTCGAGGCCCCTGAAGAAGATGGCCATGAGCAGCGCCGACATCTGATAGTCGGGCACGCGGCCGGCCGTGTAGGCGCGGATCAGCTCCGACCACTCGGCGGGCTCGAGTGCATATCCATCACGCTTGCGTTCGATCAGCCGCGGCACAACCATTATTCAGGCTCCGATGCGGGCCGGTAACATGCTCACGAGGTACTCATGCGGGTGTTCCTGCTCATTGCGACGTTGCTTGCCGGTGCGATCGCACCACTCGCCGCCCAGACGGCGGATGACGAGATCCGGGCCGGTGCGGCGGCGCGCGACTCGCTGGACGCCGAAGCAGCGCTCCGGCATTTCCAGCGCGCTGCCCTGCTCGACTCGACCAATTACGAGGCCAACTGGCGCACCGCGCTCGCGCTCATCGATGTCGGCGCGGAAACGCCCGACAGCGTCAAGTCACCAGCGCGGGATTCGATGTATGCCCTGGCTGAAACATACGCGCGCCGGGCCGTGGCGCTGAGGTCCGATGACGCCGATGGCCATTTCGTGCTGGCCGACGCCATCGGACGGGCGTCACTCACGAAGGGAAAGAGGGAACGGGTCGAGCGGGCCAGGGAGATCCGCGATGAAGCGCTCCGGGCGATCGCGCTCAACCCGAAACACGACGGCGCCTATCACATCCTTGGCCGCTGGAATGCGGAGATCATGCGGCTGAGCGGGGTGCAGCGGTTCGTGGCGAAAAACTTCCTGGGAGGCGCCGTCTTCAACCAGGCGTCGTGGAATGGCGCGGTTGCCAACCTGGAGCGCGCCGTGGAGCTGGACCCCGAGCGGATCTTTCACCGGCTCGACCTGGCGCTCGTCTATCTCGACCTCAAGCGCTATCCCGAAGCGCGGACCCAGCTCCAGCGCATCGCGATGCTGCCGGCATCGGACCCCGGGGATCCGGAATACAAGCGGCAGGCCGCGGCGCTGTTGACGGCGATGGACGCGGGTCACGGCACGTGAGACCCGTGACCCGCGACCCGTGTCAGCGGTATTCCGCGATCCGCTCCTTCACCGCATCCACGCCGTCGTCGAGGCGCTCGCGCAGGCGCCGCCGCCGCCGGTTGAATTCCCGCCGAGCACGAGTGCTGGCATCATCCAGGCGCTCCATGGCATCATCCCGCGCCGAGCGCGCCCGGCGCGACAGCTCGCGCCGGGTATCCTCACCCGACTGCGGCGCGAACAAGAGCGCGATTCCGGCGCCGACGAGCGCGCCGATGACGATACCGGAAAGCAAGCTGCCCGCACTGCCGTCCGAGTGATTGCGTCCCATCAGGTGCCTCCAAGGTCGGTGCTGCCCAAGCATCACACCGCGCGCGCCAGCGCACGGTGATCGTCCTCACATTTCTTCCGGGGCCGTCACGTTTCTTGACGGCTCCACTAATTGTACACCGGGCTGCCGGCTTCTGCACGCTATTCCGCGATGGCCGTTCCCGCTTAGATTCGGACTCCCACATTCGGCACCGGGACGGAGCGCATGAGCATCACCACGCAGGATGAGGTCGAGCGGCTGCAGCACCGCGTGCACTCGCTGGAGCAGGAGCGCAGGCACCTGCTTGCGGTGATCGAGATCCTCCAGGAAATTGGCGGCTCGCTGCATTTCGTGGACATCGTGCAGGCGGTGGCGCGCCGGCTGGGTGAAGCCTTCGGGCTCGACCGCTCATCCATTTTCCTGTCCGAGCGCGATGGGCGCACCGTGCGCCTGGTGGCGAGCTACGAAGACCCGAGCATCCGCAACTACGTCGTGGACCTCGAGCGCTATCCGGAGCTGCGCCAGGCGCTCCAGACCGGCCAGACAGTGCACATCGACGACGTCGCCACCGATGCCTCGCTCCGGCACGCCCGCGGCGCGCTCACTACCCGCCGGGTCAAGTCCATTACGGTGGTGCCGATCACATGGCGGGGTGGCGCCATCGGCGCCATTTTTCTCCGCAGCTTCCGGGATGGGCATCCCTTTTCGGACGCCGATGTCCGCTTCTGCCAGGTGGTCGCCAGCCTCACGGCCCGGGCCCTCCGCAATGCGCACCGTTTCGAACGGTTGCAGGAACGCCAGGGCGATCCGCCCGAGCTGCGCGGGCGTGAGCGCGAGCGCGCAGCACTCATCGGCTATCTGCGCCGCCTGCTCGATACCTTCTCGGATCGTGAGGGCCCATGGGACGAAAGCGTGCTGGCCCGCGCGAGCGCGGAGGAAATCGAGCGGCTGGTGGGCGTGACCATGGCCGTCCTGGCACAGGAGGCCACCGGCCGATGACCGGGGCTGCCGCCAGTCGCGCGGCCAGCGAAGTGGCGCGCCTCCGCCAGCTGATCGACGAAGCCAACCGCGCCTATTACATCGCCGACGCACCGGTACTCAGTGACGCCGAGTATGACCGGCTGTTCCGGGAGCTGCAGGCGCTCGAGACCGCGCATCCCGAACTTGCCACCTCCGACAGTCCCACCCAGCGGATTGGCGCCGAGCCCGCCTCGGCGCTGATCAAGCGCACCCACCGCCGGCCGATGCTGTCGCTGGCCAACGCGTTCAGCGATGACGAGCTGGCGCACTGGGAGGAACGGAATGCGCGCCTTGCGCCCGAAGTCCGGACGGCGGGCTACGTAGTCGAGGTCAAGATCGACGGGACGGCGGTCAACCTGACCTACGCCGACGGCAGGCTGGTGATGGGCAGCACGCGTGGCAACGGCACCGTGGGTGAAGACGTGACCGCCAACCTCCGCACCGTGGGTGACGTGCCCCTCACGCTCAGGGGAAGCGGCTGGCCCGCGCTCATGGAAATCCGTGGCGAGGTGTACCTCCCATACGCCAGCTTCCGACGGCTCAATGAGCGCCGTGAGCGCGAGGGCGAACCGCTTTTCGCCAATCCGCGCAATGCCGCCGCCGGCAGCCTTCGCCAGCTCGACTCCCGCATCACCCGCGAGCGCCGGCTTCGCATGTTCGCCTTCTCGATCGAGCCGATCGAGGGCCGCCTCGGCGTGGCGGCACATCATGAGATCCTGGAGCGGCTCGACGAATGGGGTTTTCATGTCGAGCCGCATCGGCAACGCTTCAGCTCGCTGGCCGAGGTGCAGGCAGCAGTGAGCAGCTTCGAACAGGACCTGCCCGGCCTTCCGTTCCCGGCCGACGGCATCGTCGTCAAGGTCGATCCCATCGGCCTGCAGGCGGAGCTGGGTATCGTCGGTGGCCGCGAACCACGGTGGGCCATTGCGCGCAAGTTTGCGCCCGAGGTCGCGGTGACACGCCTCAGGCAGATCCGGATCAACGTGGGGCGCACGGGCGCACTCAATCCGTGGGCAGAGCTTGAACCCGTGGAGCTGGGCGGCGTGATCGTCTCCGCGGCCACGCTGCACAACGAAGATCTCATTGCCCAGAAGGACATCCGTAACGGCGACTGGGTCGAGGTCATCCGTGCGGGCGAGGTGATACCCCAGGTCGTGGGCCCGCTGCGCGAGCGACGTGACGGCAGCGAGA
>DASSHL010000143.1:0-3254 GCA_035692845.1 Gemmatimonadales bacterium | reverse complement strand
ACGCCGGACCCGAGCTGCAATCCCTACCTGGCGCTCACGGTGCAGCTGGCGGCGGGGCTCGATGGTGTGGAGCGGAAGCTCAAGGCCCGCCCGCCGGTCAATCGCAACATCTTCACCATGAGCTACCGCGACCGGCGCAAGTTCCGCATTGACGACCTCCCGCGCGACCTGCACGAGGCACTGGACGAGATGAAGAAGGACAAGGTGGTCACGACGGCGCTGGGCGAGCACCTCACCGAGCGGTTTCTCGAGGCCAAGCGGAAGGAAGTCGAGGAATACCAGCGGCACGTGAGTGGGTGGGAAGTGGAGCGGTATCTGGGGAGGTACTAGATGGGCGAGATGGGCGGGATGGGCAGGATGGGCAGGTGCTCGTGGGCCGTCATTCCCGCGCAGGCGGGAATCCATGAGCGCTCACCCGGGATGAAGTACGATGCTCGAGGCCCTCATGGACTCCCGTCACCCCGGTGAAAACCGGGGTTTCGCAGGAGTGATGAATGGATGAGTTTTCGGCCCGCCCATCCCGCCTTGCGCTTCCCCGTCCCCGCCCGTAAATCACGACATGCTCCCTGGAGCTGGCAGGACCCCATGCTTCGTTCTTGCCGGGCTTGGCCTGGTTTGCATCACTGCGCTTCCCGGTCGAGCCGGTGCGCAGGACGCGAATGGTGCGTCGCGCTGTCCGCCGCTGCCCGCCTCGTTTGATATCGACAGTCTCAACCACTCGACCCTCGAACATGTGAACGACGCCTGCGCCTGGCACAAGCTCGGTCAGGCCCGGCTGGCGCTCGCACGACAAGGCGCGCCGGTTCGGTTCGGGCCGGGCCAGCCCATCGGGACGGACAATGCGCATGGTGCCGGCCGCGCATTCATGCGCGCCATCGCGCTGAACCCGACCGATTACGACGCTGCCAACGGGCTGCTCGATGCCCTCGCAGCGCAGGACGCCTGGGTGCAGGGGGATGACGCCCTGCGGAGCCTTCGGCGCGCGACGCAGGCAGGATCGCCCCCAGCCAGCATTCTGCTGGGACGAGCCCGGCTCGAGCGCATTCGCGGCGAGCGCGATTCCACGGCGCCCCTTCTCAGGCGGTATCGCGATGAGGGCGGCGACGTCGCTGTCGCCGACTTCGAGCTGGCACGTGAGGCATTCTTTCACGGCGACTTCAAGGCTGGCGTGGAGGCCTATTACGGCGGAACCGCGCTCCCCTCGCCCACGGCGCGCGCTCTCTACCGGCACAATCTGGCCCTGATCGCCGAAGGCGACGAGCTTGCCGTGCTCGATTCCGCCGGCGCGGCCGGCTTGGCGGATGCCGTGCGTGCGTTCTGGATCAGGCGCGAAGCGCACGAAGGCCGAGCCGCGGGCGAACGCCTAGCTGAACATTTCCGGCGCATCGAGCGCGCGGATCGGTATTTCACACGCATCGGCCATGCAAGCTCCTATTTTCCCGATGGCTTGACGATTCCGAGTGTTCGCACGCCTTTCGTCGCTGAAACGCTGCCGACGCTGGAAGACACTTTGCTCAACAAGTTTGAACCACTCTGGAATCCGATCCTGCCACGCGACCGCATCACGAACGGCGGCTACACGCTCCCGGGCAACGTGTTTCTTCGACACGGGGTGCCCGATGACATGGCCGGCGAGTTCTGGGCCTACGACCGCCTGGGCGGACGGCTGGTCCTTCGGGTGGGTACGGACTATCCGGGCCTCGCCTGCGACCTGGCCGTGCGGTACTGCGACGGCCTTGAACTCCAGGGCCGGCCGATGATGCCCCGCCGGGCGCGCAGCTGGGTCAGCGAGTGGAGCGAGATGATGACCTACGCGCTCACCACGGATGATTATCCGCTGCGATTCGCGCGCGAGTTGCACCCAGTGGTCAGCGCCTATGCCTTGTTCGATTCGGCCGGCGCTGACGGCCAGCTGCTCGTCTCGTTTGCCATTCGTGCGCAGGAGCTCGAGGCAGTGACGGGCGGCGTGGACAGTGCGCGGGTCATGTTCCCCCTTGGCTTCCGCATCATTGCGTTCGACCCGTCGGGCAGCCGTCGTGTCGATCTGGACAGCACCCGGCTCTTCACGTCTGCCGATACGCTCGACGGTGCTTCCTGGCTTATCGGTGCCCTGGCGTTGCCGCTTCCCGCGGGCACCTGGAACATGCGTACAATGATCCAGGAGCTGGGGTCCCTCGGCGAGCGGCCGGCGGATTCGCTTGCCCCGACACGACCAGGCGTGGTGGTCGGTCGCCAAGGTATTCACGTGGGACGGGAGAGCGACGCACTCGCGCTGAGTGACCTCGTGCCCGGGATGGTGGGTTCCGGGCTGGCCTGGCGGAACGGCGCAGCACAGATAGCGCTCAATCCACTCGGCGTCTGGCCCCGTGGCCGGCCGATCCGGCTGTATTACGAAGCGTCCGGGTTGCGCACCGGTGCTCCGCTCCGCACAACGATCCGCATCCTGCGAGGGTCAGATGAGCGATCGCTGGTCCAGCTGTCGTTTTCTGACCCGGTTGCCTCGACCCGGCAGGCATTCATGCGCGAGATTGCCACACGCAAGCTTCCTCGGGGGCAGTACATTATCGAAGTCGAGTTGAGGGACAGCAGGAACGTGCAAGTGAGGCGGCGGAATGAGGTACGGATAGAAGAGGGCAAGCCGGGAAGACGGGACGTGAATGGAGCGCCATTGCGAGGAGGCGCCCCAGGCGCGGTGAAGCAATGACGCATCGGGTTTGCCTTGGCCCGCTCTACCCGCCCTCCCGCCTTCCCGTCATACCGCCTTTCCATCCCACGTCAACGTCGCACTCCCGATCGGCAGCGGCACCGTAGCGCGGGCGGGGATGCGCCTCGCGTCATCCGTGATCCAGAGCTCCGATGTCCGCCCCGCCGCGGAAACGTTGAGGTGCAGGCAGCGCACCGACGCACCCGATCCCACCTTTACCATTTCCTTTCCCAGCACGGACACCGTGATGGGATTGAATCCATTGCGGAAATAACCGCGGAGCGCCCGCGATTGGCCCGGCGCCAGCGGCAGGGTGCGGATGTAGTAGAGCAGGGCGAGTTCGTCCATCGGATGCGCCGGCGTCATGAAATCCTGGTCGCTGCCTGCCAGCCGGTAGCGCGCCGAATCCGGCAGGATCTGCCATTGTTCGTCGGTCACCCGTCCCGCAAGATCCATATGACGATGGAACTGCAGCGAGGCGAACCTGGACGACTCGACCCATGAGGTCAGGTCCCAGCTGGACTTGAGGCCCGGCGGGCCGCCGGCCGCA
>DASSHL010000142.1:0-2741 GCA_035692845.1 Gemmatimonadales bacterium | reverse complement strand
CCGGCGAGCTGGTGTTCAGCACGCACGAGGGCGGGGCCCTCTGCGCCGCCTGCGCCACGCGACTCACCTCGGCCCGGCTGCCGCAGCAGGCGCGGCGCGACCTGGCCGCGTTGCTGGACCCAGGCTCTCCGTTGCCGGTGCTCGATCCGCCAAATGCAGCGGCGCACCGCCGGCTGCTGGCCCGATTCATCGCCCATCACTTGGGCGAAGGCAGCGCCCTCCCGGCCCTCGGCTTCTGGGAGCAGCAAGGGCGAGCCGCGGGCTGAGCGACGGTGGGGCAGGGTGGGGCATCTTCGAGGGGTCAACGGTCTACGGTCGACCGTCAACCGTTGACCGTCGACCGTCGACTGTTCACTCTTGGCTGTTGACCGTTCAGCAGTCGTCCAGCATTTTGCCCTTGATGCAGTCCACTTCAACCGTACTCCGGAGGTGCCGCCAGGCCTCACACCCAGTCTGAGAGGAACGCCAATGGTCCGCTTCGCGTGGCCGGGGTGGTGGCTTGGGTTGCTGCTGGGGATGGCATCTCCGGTTGCGGCACAGCAGGTCCGGGATCCCCTTCCGAGCATCGAGCTCAAGGAGAACTACCCCAACCCGTTCTTCCCGTCCACGACCATCCCTTTCGTGATCCACGAAGAGGTGTGCAAAGACGGCCATCGGCCCATCGTCACGCTCAAGATTTACAATGTGCTGGCCCAGGAGGTCGCGGTCGCCACCCTCGCCAATGATTCGACGGTGCGGTTGGACCGGGTGCAGTTGGGGTGTGGGGAGTTCGAGGCGTACTGGAATGGGCAGTTCAGTGATGGAGCACGAGCGGTGACGCCAGGAGTTTTCTGGTATGGGCTCACGGTGGATGGCACGCGATACGTGCGGAGCATGATTGCCGCCCGGCGCGTGACCAGCGAACGGTAAGGCCGGATGGGGGAATGTAGGGCACGGCATGTCGTGCCCCACGCCCCCCCATCCGGCCCTTGTCATTTCTGCCATTCCGGCAGAGGCTTCGGGTATACCGCTTGCCCGCGTAAGCGCCGGACGCCGAAAGCCAGACGACCTGAGACTCGGCAGCGGCACTACCGGCACATGGAGCAACGATGATTCGCCCAGAACGCTTGACCATTAAGGGACAGGAGGCCTTCCGGGACGCCGCAGCGATGGCTCGTGAGCGCGGCAACCCGATGACCAACGACGCCCATCTTTTTGCTGCCCTCCTCGCACAGCCCGAAGGTATCGTCCAGCCACTTCTGCAGAAGGCCGGACTCAACGTCACGGCGCTTACGGAAGGCGTGGCGCGCGAGCTTGCGCGTTTTCCAAGCCAGAGCGGCGAGGCGGAGCCCAGCTTCAGCCGGGAACTCAATCGCGTCTTCGATCGTGCCGAGCAGGAAGCGAAGACGCTCGATGATGCTTACGTCTCCACGGAGCACCTGCTCCTGGCGCTGGCGGAAGAGAAGGGCACCACTGCGCGCCAGCTGCTGACGGATGCCGGCGTCAGTCCCGATGATCTCCGCGAGGCGCTGGAGTCGGTGCGTGGTTCGCATCGTGTCACGGATCAGTCGCCGGAGGGGAAGTACCAGGCGCTGGAACGCTTCACCCGCAACCTCACCGAGCTGGCGCGGAGCGGGAAGCTCGATCCGGTCATCGGTCGGAACGAGGAAATCCGTCGCGTGATGCAGGTCCTGTCGCGCCGCACCAAGAACAACCCTGTCCTCATCGGCGAGCCGGGCGTGGGGAAGACCGCCATCGTCGAGGGGCTGGCGCAGCGGATCGTCAATGGTGATGTGCCCGAGTCGCTTCGCAACCGCGAGCTGGTGACCCTCGACATCGGCCAGCTGCTGGCGGGAGCCAAGTACCGGGGGGAATTCGAGGAACGGCTCAAGTCGGTCATCAAGGAGCTGGTCGAGGCTGAAGGTCGCTATATCGTCTTCATCGATGAACTGCACACCATCGTGGGCGCCGGCGCCGCCGAGGGTGCGGTGGATGCCTCCAACCTGCTGAAGCCTGCGCTGGCGCGGGGCGAGTTGCATGTAGTGGGCGCGACAACGCTGGATGAGTACCGCAAGCATATCGAGAAGGATGCCGCCCTTGAGCGGCGGTTCCAGCCGGTGCTGGTGGGCGAGCCAAGCGTGGCCGACACCATCGCGATTCTCCGTGGCCTCAAGGAGAAGTACGAGGTCCACCACGGCGTCCGGATTACCGACAACGCCATTGTGGCGGCAGCAACGCTGTCTGATCGCTACATCGGCGACCGGTTCCTGCCTGACAAGGCGATCGACCTGGTGGACGAAGCTGCCAGCCGGCTCCGGATCGAGATCGACAGCTTGCCGCAGGAGATCGACGAGGTCGAGCGCCGCATCACCCAGCTGGAAATCCAGCGTGAGGCACTCTCGCGCGAGAAGGACAAGGCTGGCAAGGAAGCGCTTGCGCGCGTGGAGCAGGAGATCTCGGCACTCAGGGAGCAGAGCGCGGGAATGAAGGCGCAGTGGCAGTCGGAGAAGGATGCGATTCAGGGTATCCGCGAGAACAAGGCCGAGGTCGAGTCGTTGCGCAGCGAAGTTGAACTGGCCACTCGCCGTGGCGATCTCCAGAAGGCGGCTGAACTCCGATACGGCCGCATCCCTGAGCTGGAGCAGAAGCTGGTTGCCGATGAGGCTCGGCTCGCCGAAGTCCAGGCCAAGGCGCGCTATCTCAAGGAAGAAGTGGACGCCGAGGATATTGCCGAGATTGTGGCCAAGTGGACTGGCATTCCA
>DASSHL010000141.1:0-5177 GCA_035692845.1 Gemmatimonadales bacterium | reverse complement strand
TCGATCGGACAACCTTCGGGCATCGGCCGAATGGCATCTACGTGCCGAGATTCAAGAATGCCACCGAGAAGAGCAGCAAGTTCCTGCGTGGCTATGCTTATCAGGGCGGCGCCGGACGCAGCGGCTGGGGTCGAGGATCCTCCATGCCGGGATTTGGGGCAGCATTCAAGCAGTCACTGTTCGAGGAAGGTCCGTGGGGCATGAGCTTCTACGGCTTCGGCGAGTGCCTGCCGCAGGAAGACAATTACATGGCCCTCGATCCCGCGATGAAGGACAAGTGGGGAATTCCGGCGGTGCACGTAAACGTGACATGGGGTCCCAACGAGCTCGCCCTGCTCGAGGACATGCAGGTGAGTGCGGCGGAGATGCTGGAGGCCGCAGGAGCGAAAGACATCTCGACGTTCAACGAACACGCGCCGCCGGGCCGCACCATCCACGAAATGGGCACCGCACGCATGGGGAAGGACCGGAAGACAAGCGTGCTCAACAAGTGGAACCAGGCGTGGGATGTACCCAACCTGTTCATTACCGATGGCGCCTGCATGGCATCCACCGCCTGCCAGAATCCATCCATCACCTATATGGCGCTCACGGCCCGGGCCGTGGATCACGCCGTGGACTTGCTGAATCGCCATGAACTGTGACCGCAGGGAATTCATTGCGGCGGCTGGCGCCGGCGCACTGGCACTCACGCTGCCCACGTCGCTTTCGGCCTGCAGCCACCTCGCGTCCCGCGACCAGCTCGGCGACATCGGTGTCCAGCTCTACACCGTGCGCACACTGCTCGCGAAGGATTTTGACGGCACCATGGCGCAGGTGGCCCGGATCGGCTACAAGGAAGTGGAGTTTGCGGGGTACTACGACCGCAAGCCGGCCGATCTTCGCAAACAGCTCGACAGCCTGGGCCTGAGCGCGCCGTCAGCTCACATCGACCTCGACGCGCTGGGTGACAACTGGAGTCGCACGCTGGATGACGCCGAGACGCTGGGGCATGATTATCTCGTGGTGGCGTGGCTGGATCAGAAGGACCGTTCGACGCTCGATGCCCTTCGCGCGACCATCGACAAGTTCAACATGGCCGGTGCTGAAGCGACGAAGCGCGGCATCGGCTTCGCCTATCACAACCATGATTTCGAGTTCACGCCGATCGAGGGCCGGCTGCCCTACGACGTCCTCCTGGCCGAGTGTGACCCGGACAACGTGCAGTTCGAGATGGATCTCTACTGGATCACCAAGGGTGGGCAGGATCCGGTGGCGTACTTCGAGAAGTATCCCGGCCGCTTTCCCATGGTGCATGTCAAGGACATGGCGGCAGGCGAGACGATGGTGAGCGTGGGCCAGGGCCAGATCGACTGGGCCCGGATCTTCTCCAAGCGCGACGACGCCGGCATCCAGCATTATTTCGTGGAGCATGACGAGCCCGCGGATCCGATGGCGAGCATTACGGAGAGCTATCGGTATTTGCGGGGGCTGAGATTCTAGGCGGCTGGGCGGCTGGGCGGCTGGGCGGCTGGGCGGCTCGGCGGCTCGGCGAGACGAAGCTGCCCCGTTCGTCATTCCCGCTTTCGCGGGAATGACGGGTAGCGAGCTTCGCTCGGTCCCTAGCCCCTAGCCCCTAGCCCCTAGCCCCTAGCCCCTAGCCCCACGACCCCCATGCATCGACGCACCGCCATTCAATGCCTGGCATCCAGCGCCATCACCATCCTTCCGGTGCTGGGGGACTCGGGACGCGAGACTCCTGACCCGCGCCCCGTAGCCCGCGTCCCGCGTCACTCGCCCACTCGCAATCTGTCCCAATCCGTCACCTACTGGCCCTACGGCGACGTCCCGCTCGACGAGTTCTGCCGTACGGTCAAGAGCATGGGGCTCACGGCGGTGGACTTGCTGCAGCCCGAGGAATGGCCCGTGGCGGCGGAGCACGGCCTCGTGTGCTCCATGGGCTACGCCAGCAAGCGGAAGGACTTCCTCACCCGCGGGCTCTGCGACCTCGCCATGCACGACGCCATCGCGCACGAGGTCGAGACGACGCTGCCACTGGCTGCCAGGGCCAGGGTGCCCAACCTGATCGTGATGTTTGGCAACCGCGACGGCCGGTCGGACGAAGCTGGGAAAACCAACGCCATCACCGGCCTTAAGCGCCTGGCTCCCATGGCTGAGCGCCATCAGGTCACCCTCTGCGTCGAGCTGCTCAACAGCAAGGTTGACCACAAGGACTATCAGGGCGACCATACAGCATTCGGCTCGGCCGTCATGCAGGCGGTCGGGTCCCCCCGGATCAAGCTGCTGTACGACATTTACCACATGCAGATCATGGAAGGCGACGTGATCCGCACCATTCGCGATCACGCGGCGGAGATCGGCCACTACCACACCGGCGGCGTGCCGGGCCGGCATGAGCTCGATGGCACCCAGGAGCTCAACTACCGCGCCATCGCCCAGGCCATCGCCGACACCGGCTTTACCGGCTTCCTGGCGCATGAATTCATCCCGACCCGTCCCTGGCGCGACTCACTGCGCCAGGCGATCCAACTCTGCAATGTCCAGGCACAAGGAGCGAAACCAGAGTGACGCAATCCCCGGGTGCGCGACAGGTCTATGACGTGGCAATCGTCGGTTCGGGCGCGGGTGGCGGCATGGCCGCCTACGTGCTGACCCAGGCCGGCGCCAACGTGGTCCTGCTCGAAGCCGGCGGGTCCTGGAACAACATGACCGACTCGGCCATGCTCACCTGGGCCTATGACTCGCCTCGTCGTGGTGCCTCCACCAAGGAGCGGCCTTTCGGCGAGTTCGATGCCTGTGTCGGCGGCTGGGATATTCCCGGCGAGCCCTACACCAAGGCCAAGGGCACCGACTTCGACTGGTGGCGCGCCCGCATGGTGGGCGGCCGCACCAACCACTGGGGCCGTATCTCCCTCCGGTTCGGGCCCGATGACTTTCGTCGCAAGACGCTGGATGGCCTGGGCGACGACTGGCCCATCACCTACGATGACGTCTCGCCCTGGTACGACAAGGTGGACGACCTCATCGGCGTCTTCGGCAGCAACGAGAATTTTCCCAACGCCCCGGACGGCCATTTCCTCCCGGCGCCCAAGCCCCGCTGCTACGAACTTCTGGTCAAGCAGGCCGCCGACAAGCTCAACGTGGCCTGCATCCCGGCTCGGCTCTCCATCCTCACCAAGCCCATTCATGACCGCGCCGCCTGCCACTACTGTGGCCAGTGCAACCGCGGCTGCCGCACCAACTCCAATTTCAGCTCGGCCAATGTGCTGATCCCGCCGGCGCTCAAGACGGGGAAGCTCACCCTCCTCACCAACGCGATGGCGCGCGAGGTGACACTGGGCAGCGATGGCCTCGCCAGCGGCGTGGCCTACGTGGACAAGGCCACCAACACCGACCAGCACGTGAGTGCCCGTATCGTGGTGCTCGCCGCGAGTGCATGCGAGACATCTCGTCTCCTGCTCAACTCGAAGAGCGGAAAGTTCCCGCACGGGCTCGCCAACTCCAGCGGGCTCGCGGGCAAGTACCTCACTGACACCACTGGTACGGACGTGGCGGGATTCATTCCCAAGCTGATGAATGGCCACTCCCACAACGAGGATGGCGTGGGCGGCGGCCATCTCTACTGCCCCTGGTGGCTCGACAACAGCAAGCTCGATTTCCCGCGTGGCTATCACATCGAGTTGTGGGGTGGGCGCGGCATGCCTTCGTACGGCTTCATGTGGGGCGTCGACAAGTACCCCGACTTCGGCGGCTACGGCCAGGCACTCAAGGATTCGTATCGCCGGCTCTATGGCACCACGATCGGATTCTCCGGACGTGGCGAGATGATCCCGAATGAAAATTCGTACTGCGAAATCGACCCCGACGTGCACGACCAGTGGGGAATTCCGGCGCTGCGCTTTCACTGGAAGTGGACCGACCACGAGTACAAGCAGGTCAAGCACATGCAGGAGACCTTCCGCGCGCTGGTCGACGCGATGGGCGGCACCGTCTTCTCGCCCATGCCCTCCGAGGCGGAGGGATACGGCATCTCCAGCGGTGGCAGCATTATTCATGAGCTGGGAGGCGCCCGGATGGGCAAGGATCCCTCGCGGTCAGTGGTCAACGAGTGGAACCAGGCGCACGACGTGAAGAATCTCTTCGTCACCGATGGGGCACCGTTCGTCTCCCAGGCTGACAAGAATCCGACCTGGACCATCCTGGCGCTTGCGTGGCGCACCGCCGATCATATCGCCGAGCTGAGAAAGGCGGGCACCGTATGAGCAACCTGTCCCGCCGGGAGATGGTGGGCCTCCTTGGGCTCGCCACCACGGCCACCGCCTTCGGCTGCAAGGCTGGTGATGTTCAGCGTGCCGCCGAGCATGTTTCGAATGCGACTGGCGAGTATCATCCGGGCTTCTTCACCCCGGAAGAATGGAAGACCGTCAATACCCTGGTGGATATCATCATCCCGAAGGACGATCGCTCGGGCAGCGCCACCGATGCCGGCGTGCCGCAGTTCATGGATTTCATGATGCAGGAGAATCCCGACAGCCAGCAGCGGATGCGGCTCGGGCTTGCCTGGCTCAATCGCGAATCCCACACCCGGTTTCAGGCGCCCTTCTCGACTGCTACGCCGGAGCAGCGGCTCGCGCTGGTGGACGAAATCGCCTGGCCCGACAAGGCCAAGGGCAATGAGATGCTCAAGGAGCCGGCCAGCTTCTTCTCCAACTTCCGCAACCTCACGGCGAGTGGATTCTGGTCCAGCCGCATGGGCGTCGAGGACATCGGCTACAAGGGGAACGTGTACCGGCAGAGCTGGGATGGATGCCCGCAGCCGCAGCTGGAGAAGCTGGGATTGAAGGCGTAGGGCGTGGGGCTTAAGGCATGGGGCCCGAACCTGCTGTCATTGCGAGGCAGCGTAGCTGCCGAAGCAATCGGGTCGCTTGAATGGATGCCTCGGCAACCCGATTGCTTCGCGCATTCGGCGCTTGCAATGACGCGTAGACCGTAGACCGTAGACCGTTGACTGTTGACTTGACCCTCGACCCTCGACTCATGACCCCTCCTCTCGGTATCGGCTTCATCGGCAGCGGCTTCAACGCCCAGTTCCATATCCGTTCCTGGACCGGCGTGCGTGATGCCGACGTGCTGGGTGTCTGGAGCCCCAACCAGGACCACGCGGCGGCGACGGCGCG
>DASSHL010000140.1:0-7026 GCA_035692845.1 Gemmatimonadales bacterium | reverse complement strand
CTTCGGCTGCTCACCCCGGAACGGCCAGCCCAGCTCCCGAAGGAGCGCCATGGCCACGTCGTCCCGGTCAGTGCTGGTGACGATGGTGATGTCCATCCCGTGGATCTTCTCGACCTTGTCGAAGTTGATCTCGGGGAACATCATCTGCTCCTTGATGCCGAACGTGTAGTTGCCCCGGCCATCGAAGCTGCGGCTGGGCAGCCCGCGGAAGTCGCGGATGCGCGGCACCGCCAGCGAGATGAACCGGTCCAGGAACTCCCACATGCGCGCGCCCCGGAGCGTCACGCTGCAGCCCACCGGCATCCCGGCCCGGAGGCCGAAGTTGGCGATGGCCTTCTTGGCCCGCGTGGTCACCGGCCGCTGGCCGGTGATGAGCGCCAGTTCCTCGAGCGCCGACTCCAGCGACTTGGGGTTCTTGGAGGCGTCGCCCATGCCCACGTTCAGCACCACCTTCTGCACCGTGGGGATCTGGTGCACGTTGGCGAGCCCGAACTCCTGCTGCAGCCGGCCCCGGACGGTCTCCAGGTAGAACTGCCGGAGCCGCGGCACGCCGGCGGCGGCCTTCGGCGCCGCGTCCACGGCGTAGGTAGCCTTGCCCCGGTCCTTGCCCTTCGGCGCCTTCACCTGCTCTGCGGTCTTTGCCATGACTACCGGCTCCTCGGGATCGCGGCCCCGGAGCGGACGCTCACGCGCTCGACCGTGCCGTCCGAATCCTTCACGCGACGCACCCGCGTCGGCGCATTCGTCTTCGGGTCAATGAGCATGGCCTTCGAGTGGTGAATCGGCGCTTCCCGCCGCACGATCCCGCTCGTCTGCCCGCTCTGGGTGGCGCGCACGTGCTTGGTAACGATGTTCACGCCTTCGATGGTGATCCGGCCGGTCTTGGGATGGGTGCGCAGCACCTTGCCCCGCTTGCCGGCGTCATCACCCGAGATCACCTGGACGGTGTCGCCCTTGGTGATGCGCAGCTTGTGCCGCACCACCGGCTTCTGCCGCGCCCGCTTTGCCTTCCGGTAAACCAGCGGCTTCATGCTACAGTACCTCCGGCGCCAGCGAGACGATCTTCATGTATCGCTTGTCGCGCAGTTCACGCGCCACGGGGCCGAAGATGCGCGTGGCCCGGGGCTCGCCCTGGTCGTTGATGAGCACCGCCGCGTTCTCGTCGAACCGGATGTAGGAGCCATCCTTGCGGCGGACTTCCTTGGCGGTCCGGACGATGACCGCCTTGGCCACGTCACCCTTCTTCACCTGGCCGGTCGGGATCGCGTCCTTGATGGCGACGACCACCTTGTCGCCGAGTCCCGCATAGCGGCGGCGGCTCCCGCCCAGCACGCGGATGACGAGCGCGCGCCGCGCGCCCGAGTTGTCCGCGATCCGGACGATGGTTTCCTGTTGGATCATTGGGCCCGCTCCACGATTTCCACCACGCGCCACCGCACCGTCTTGGCGATGGGCCGGGTTTCCATGATCCGCACCGTGTCGCCAGCCTTGGCGTCCATGTCGTTGCGGGCCTTGCAGGTGCTCGTCCGGGTGACCTGCTTGCCGTAGGCCGGGTGCGCAAAGCGGCGCACGATCGAGACGGTCACCGTCTTGTTCATCTTGTCACTCGTTACCACGCCCTGGCGGGTCTTGCGCCGCGCCCGGCTGGTCGTCGTCTCGTCCGTCATGCCTTCATGCCTCCGGCCGCACCGTCCCGCGTGCGGATCGCGGTCATGACCCGTGCGATGTCGCGCCGCAGGGTGCGGAACTGCATCGGGTTGTCAATCGCCTCGGTCGCCGACCGGAAGCGCAAGTTGAACTGCTCGGCGCGCAGCGCCAGCAGCCGGTCCTGGAGCTCGTCGACCGACAGCTCCTTCAGTTCGCTGGTGGTCAGCACGTCAGAGCTCCTCGCGGTGCACGAAGCGGGTCTTGACCGGCAGCTTGGCCGCGGCGAGCGCCATGGCCTTGCGGGCCAGCTCCTCGGTCACGCCTTCGATCTCGAACAGCACCCGGCCCGGCTTCACCACGGCCACCCAGCCCTCAGGGTTGCCCTTGCCCTTGCCCATGCGGGTCTCGGCCGGCTTCTTGGTGATCGGCTTGTCGGGAAAGATCCGTATCCACACCTTGCCGCCGCGCTTCATCTCGCGCGTCATCGCGACACGGCTCGCCTCGATCTGGCGATTGGAGACCCAGCCCGGCTCGAGCGACACGAGGCCGAACTCGCCGAACGACACGCTGCTGCCCCGGTACGCGAGGCCGCGGGTCTTGCCCTTGAACTGCTTGCGAAACTTGATCCGCTTGGGTGAGAGCATGGCTCAGCCCCCCGTGCTGTAGGTGCGGCCGCCCATGTCCTCGACGACTTCACCCTTGAAGATCCAGACCTTGATGCCGATGGTGCCGTACGTCGTCTTCGCGGTGGACGTGGCGTAATCCACGTCGGCGCGCAGCGTGTGCAGCGGCACCCGGCCCTCACGATACCCCTCGGTGCGCGCGATCTCGGCGCCGCCCAGCCGCCCCGAGGTCCGCACCTTGATGCCCTGCGCGCCCATCCGCATGGCCGACTGCACCGCGCGCTTCATGGCCCGCCG
Organism: Gemmatimonadales bacterium; assembly: GCA_035692845.1. Classification (GTDB taxonomy): domain Bacteria; phylum Gemmatimonadota; class Gemmatimonadetes; order Gemmatimonadales; family GWC2-71-9; genus CAMLHP01. The sequence goes on along the minus strand of DASSHL010000140.1, from coordinate 4,459 downwards.
GAACGAGATGCGCTGCACCAGCTGGTGGGCGATGTTGTCGGCGACGAGCTGGGCGGCCAGCTCCGGCCGCTTGATCTCCTCGACGTTGATCGCCGCTTCCTTGCCGGTCAGCTGCGCCAGCTCATCACGAAGCTTGTCCACTTCGGCGCCGCGCTTGCCGATCACCACGCCAGGCCGTCCGGTGTGGACGGTGACGGTGACCTTGCCGGGCCGGCGGTCGATGTGCACTTCGGCGATGGCAGCATGCCCCAGGCGGGCCTTCAGGTACTTCCGGATGAGCTCGTCCTCCTTGAGGAGGGCGGGCATCTCCTTGGTCGCAAACCAGCGCGACTGCCAGGGCTTGACGATGCCGAGCCGGAACCCGGTCGGATGCGTCTTCTGACCCATCAGTTACTCTCCTTGGCGGCCACATGGATCTCCACGTGGCTGGTCCGCTTGCGGATCGGAGTGGCGCGGCCCTGGGCCGCCGCCGTGAATCGCTTGAGCGGGGCACCCATGTCCACCACCGCCTTGCTCACCCTCAGCTCGTCCACGTCGAACGGCTCGTTGTCGCGGAGCGCTGCCTGCTCGGCATTGGCCACCGCCGAGCGCAGCGTCTTCTCGATCTGCCGCGCCGCGTACTTCTTGGAAAACTTGAGCAGCGCGTAGGCCTCATTCACGTCCTTGCCGCGAATCAGGTCCATCACGAGCCGCATCTTCCGGGGGCTCTGGCGCACGCCCCGCTGGATCGCCTGTCCGCTCATGGTCACTCCGGCTTTGCCTTCTTGTCAGCCACGAGGCGGCCGCTGTGCCCGCGGAACAGCCGGGTCGGCGCGAATTCGCCAAGCTTGTGGCCTACCATGTTCTCGGTCACGTACACCGGCACGAACTTGTTGCCGTTGTGCACCGCGAAGGTGTGACCCACGAACTCGGGCAGGATGGTGCTCGCCCGGCTCCAGGTCTTGACCACCTTCTTTTCGTTCCGGCTGTTGAGCCCGTCCACCTTGCGCCGCAGCGCATCCTGCACGAAGGGGCCCTTCTTGACGCTTCTTGCCATGACGGTACCTGGTCGTAAGTCGTAAGTCGTCGGTCGTCAGTCATCGGTCGTCAGCAGAAGACTGACGACCGATGACCAGCGACTATCGTGTCGCCTTCCCGCGCTTCCGGCCCCGCACGATGTGCTTGTTGGACGCCTTCTTGCGCGCGCGGGTCTTCTTGCCTTCCGGCTTGCCCCAGGGCGACACCGGCGGCCGGCCACCCGAGGTCTTGCCTTCGCCGCCACCCAACGGGTGATCCACCGGGTTCTTGGCGACACCGCGCACCTTGGGCCGCTTGCCGAGCCAGCGGTTCTTGCCGGCCTTGCCGACCGAGAGCAGCTCGTGCTCGGCGTTGCCCACTTCGCCGACGGTGGCGAGGCAGCGGCCGTGCACCCGGCGCATTTCGCTGGAGCGAAGCCGCAGCGTCACGTAGTCGCCTTCCTTGGCCACCACCTGGGCGCTGGAGCCGGCCGAGCGGATCATCTGGCCGCCCTTGCCGATCTTGAGCTCCACGTTGTGTACCGAGGTGCCCAGCGGCATCTCGGCGAGCGGGAGCGCATTGCCGGTGCGAACATCGGCGCCGGGCCCCGAGACCACTACGTCACCCTGCGCCAGCCCCTTGGGGTGGAGGATGTAGCGCTTCTCGCCATCGGCATACACCACGAGCGCAATTCGCGCGGTGCGGTTCGGATCATATTCGATCTCGGTGATCCGACCCGGCACGCCGAACTTGTCGCGCTTGAAGTCGATGATCCGGTACTGCCGCTTGTGCCCGCCGCCCCGGTGCCGCGAAGTGAGATGGCCCAGGTTGTTCCGGCCGCCCGACTCCTTGCGCGGCTCCAGCAGGCTCTTCTCCGGCGTCGAGCGGGTGATCTCGTCGAACCCCGAGACCGACTTGAAGCGCGTGGCCGCCGTCATGGGGCGGAATTGCTTGATGCTCATCTCAGCCCTCGAACACGGCGATCGAATCGCCGTCCTTCAGCGTGACAATGGCCTTCTTCCAGCGCGCCGTGGTGCCGCGGGTCCGGCCACGCATGACCGCGTTACGGCGCATCTGCATGGTGCGCACATCGGTCACGGTGACACCAAAGAGCTGCTGCAGCGCGTCCCGGATCTGGTACTTGCTGGCCTCGGGATGGACCTCGAAGGCGTATTCCTTCCGTGTCTGGAAGGCGATCGACGTCTTCTCGGTCACCACCGGGCGCACGATGATATCATGCAGGGCCGGCATTACTTGGTTCCCTTCTTCCTGGGCTTGCTTGCCTTGGTCGCCTTGCCCGCCTTGCTCGTCTTGCCCTTCTTGCTTGCCTTGGCCGTCTTGGCAGCCTTGCTCGCGGCCCGGCCGGCGCTCTTCTTGCGCGCCGGCTTGGCGGCCTTGGCCGCCTTCGCGGTCTTCCCGGCCTTGGCGGTCTTCCCGGCCTTCTTTGCGCTCTTGCTCGCCTTGGCCGCCGTGCTCGCCTTCTCTGTCATGACCTCGGTCTCCTCGGGCTCGACGCCGGTCAGCGCCGCTTCTTCCACGATGACCTGGTCGGACCAGAGGATGTCATACGCCGACGCATCGGCGTAGTTCATGACCTGCACTCGCGGCATGTTGCGGCCGCTGAGGAAGACGTTGGCGTTGTGCCCGTTGGTCAGCACGAGCACCTTGGCATCCGCGCCGCCCATGCGGTCGATGAGCCCGGCCAGGAGGCTGGTCCGTGGCGTCTCGAAGACGAGCTTCTCGACCACCGCCATGTTGCCCTCGCGCGCGCGCGCATTGAGCGCCGACTTGCGGGCGAGCTGGCGCAGCTTGCGCGGCACCGTGGTGGTGTAGTCGCGCGGCCGCGGGCCGAAGACGATGCCGCCGCCTCGCCAGTGCGCGGCACGGGTGGTGCCCTGCCGGGCGCGGCCGGTGCCCTTCTGCTTCCAGGGCTTCTGGTTGCCGCCCGACACTTCGCTGCGGGTCTTGGTGTTGTGGGTGCCCTGCCGCTGGTTATTGCGGAAGGCCACCACGGCGCGATACAGCGCCGCCTCATTCACGGTGCCGTCGAACATCGTGTCCGGCAGCGCGAAGGCGCCGTCGCGCGGGTTACCCGCGGCGGTATAGTGCTGCGCCTCAATCATGACGGCTCCGTCCTCCCTGCTTGGCCACCGTCACGATGCCGTTGCGCGAGCCGGGAATGGCTCCCCGCACGAAGAGCAGGTTGCGCTCCGCATCAACCTTGACGACGGTGAGCCCGAGTTCCGTGTGGCGGCGCGCGCCCTGATGGCCCGGCATCCGCTTGCCCTTGATGACGCGCGACGGATCGGTGCCCGGTCCGATGGAGCCCGGCTTCCGGTGGCGCGTGTTGCCGTGGCTGGCCGGTCCGCCGCCAAAGCCGTGGCGATGCACGACGCCCTGGAAGCCACGGCCCTTGCTGGTGCCGGTGACCTTGACCATCTCACCTGGCGCGAAGATGTCCACCTTCACCTCGGCGCCCGCCGCCGGCGTGTCGCCGGCGAACGCAAATTCCCGCACCACCGCCGGCGCCGCATCGAGACCCGACGCCTTGGCATGGCCCAGCTCGGCCCGGGAGGCGCGCGACGCGCGTTGCGCGCCGAAGCCCAGCTGCACCCGGCCGTCGCCGGTGCGCATGACGCGGCAGGGCCCGGCTTCGATGATGGTGACCGGCACCGCGGTGCCGTCTTCCGCAAAGACCCGGGTCATCCCGAGCTTGCGGCCGATGAGTCCGTTGGTCATGGCTACTCGACCTTGATCTCGACGTCCACGCCGGCCGGCAGGTCGAGCTTGGTCAGCGCGTCCATGGTGGCAGGCCGGGAGTCATTGATGTCCAGCAGCCGCTTGTGGGTCCGGAGCTCGAACTGCTCCCGGCTCTTCTTGTCCACGTGCGGACTGCGCAGCACCGTCCACCGTTCGGTCTTCACCGGCAGCGGAATGGGGCCCGACACGGTGGCACCGGTCTTCTCCGCGGTGCGGACAATGTCCGCCGCGGCCTGGTCCAGCACCATGTGGTCGAACGCCTTGAGGCGAATGCGAATTTTCTGAGCCATCTGTGTCTGCCCTTGTCTAGGCCTGGGGCGTGGGGCGTGGGGCGTGGGGCCTCATGCCCCATGCCTCATGCCCCATGCCGTGCTACTTCAGGATCTTCGTGACCACGCCGGCGCCCACGGTGCGGCCGCCCTCGCGGATCGCAAACCGCAGCCCCTCGTCCATTGCGATCGGCGTGATCAGCTCGATCGTCATCTGGATGTTGTCGCCCGGCATCACCATCTCCACCCCCGCCGGCAGCTCCACCGCCCCCGTCACGTCGGTCGTGCGGAAATAGAACTGCGGCCGGTAGCCCTTGAAGAACGGCGTGTGCCGGCCCCCCTCGTCCTTGGTCAGCACATAGACCTCGGCCTCGAAGTGGGTGTGCGGCGTCACGCTGCCCGCCTTCGCCAGCACCATGCCGCGCTCGATGTCG
>DASSHL010000139.1:0-7953 GCA_035692845.1 Gemmatimonadales bacterium | reverse complement strand
ATGGCGTCGGCCGTGCCATCCACCTCGACCAGTGTATCCATCTTCGGATAGGTCTCGATGCGGATCATGGTGTCAGTGAGCGCAAACTGGTCCACCCACCGATCGATGGCGTGCACCACGCGGTAGCCGAGGTGATCGAGGATCTCTGCCGGTGAGGCACCAGTGCATTGGCACTCCACTTCCTCGCGCTGCTTGTAGCCGCCGCTGGATCTACTCACCGGACCCTTCCAGCCCAGCACGATGCGCGGCGGCAGGTCCCGCGCGGCGAAGGTCCGGACCCGCAGCACTTCGTCCCGCGACGCGAGCGCGGCGTCGCGATCGTAGCGGCGGTCGTGCATGAGGCCGCTGAACGAGAGCTCCGCACCTGCCGCGCGAAGTCGCTGGTGCAGCAGGTCCGCGTCCGGCACCACGGCCTTGAGTTCCAGTTCGGTTGCCACGCCTACTCCACGATGGCGCGGACGACCGCGTCGGTGTCCGAGAGATCCTCGAAGGCCGCGTACGGGTGGCACGCGAGCAGGTCGGCGCGCGACCAGCGACCGGTGGCCACGGCAATGGCGCGTGCACCGATCTCCGCACCGCATCCGATGTCCGACGGCGTGTCGCCGACGATGACCACCGCGTGCCCGGACGGCGCCCGGCCCCCGAAGAAGGGCCGCGCGCGCCCGGCGGCTATGCCGGGCAGGTCCGGGCGGTGTGCGCTGTCGCTGCCGTAGGCGCCCACCTTGAAGCTCGCCGGATCGAGCCCGGCGGAACGGAGCTTCAGCACTGCGCCATCGACGAGGTTGCCGGTCAGCAGGCCCAGCACGAGCGTCTGGTCGTCCAGCAGCCGCGCGAGCAGTTCGCGGATGCCGGGCATGAGCACGGTGCCCGGTGCAGTGCCGCCCAGTTCCGTCTCCAGCAGCGAGACATAGCGGCGGCAGAGCGCCTGCACTCGTTCCTGGTCGTGCGGCGGGGCGTAGCCCGCGACGTGCAGGAGTTCGGAGATGATCTGCGGATCGGTCTTGCCGTCGAAATGCACCTGGTGGAACCCGCTGATGTCCGCCACCTCCTCCGCGAGTGCAGCGGTGATGGCCCGGCGCCCCGCGCCGGCGGTGAGCAGCAGCGTTGCGTCGATATCAAAGAGCACCAGGCGCTCAGCCGTCACCGACCGTACCTCCGCGCCGACACCAGCCGCGGGCGCAGCGATGCGTGGGCACGCGAGCCGGGCGCAAAGGACTCATGCACCACGCCGCCGCAGGCGATCGTGGAATGGACCAGCGTGTCATCTTCGGCGAGGAAGGCAACGTGGGTGACGCGCTCGGCGCCCGCGTCGCTCCGGAAGAAGAGCAGGTCGCCGGGGCGCACGCGGTCGAGTGCCACGCTCTCGCCGAACTGCACCTGTTGGGAGGCATCCCGCGGCACGGTGATGCCGCGCATGAAGCAGGTGGTCTGCACCAGGCCGGAGCAGTCCACGCCCAGTGGTGAGATGCCGCCCCATTGATACGGCGTGCCCCGGAAGTGTTCGAGCGCCCACACCTGGGCCGGCGTCGCGCGGGCCGCATCAACGGCCTCGCTGGCTGAGCGGATCGTTCCCGCGAGCACCCTGCCCGCCCGGCCGTCCGGCAATGTCACGAGCCCGTCATCGAGCTCGAGCCGGGCACCGAGTGGCGCAAGCACGAGATCGCGCCCCACGGTGAGCTCGGCGCCATCACTGAGCGCACTGGCGCTGCCGCGCCAGGCCGATGCGTCTGCGGGTGCGAGTTCGCGGACGTAACCGCCGTTCACCCATCCCATGTAATCATCGAGGTGACGCCGGATGGCAAGCCATTCCCCCTGACGGTCCGTGACGTCCGCGGTTTCTCCCATCATGAGCTGGGTCACCTGCTCCGCCCGCACCGAGGGCTCAGCCATCACCGGCGCGAGCGCGGAAACAACGGCGACAGCACTGCTCATGCGCTGCTGCCCAGGCGCTGGCACTCGGCGCAGAGGGTGACGCCGCGGAAGGTGCAGATGAGGCAGATGAAGGTGCCGCACCGCTCGCAGGGATACCCCTCGGAGGCGCGCTCCTCGTTGCCGCAGGCGCGACAGCGCATGGCGTCGCGCTCCGCGGGAGTGTGGTGCTGCTGTGGGTCGTCAGCCATGATCGTGCCTCAGCCGCTGATGCTGTAGCGCTTGATCTTGTTGATCAGCGTCGCGCGTGAAATGCCCAGCTCCATGGCGGCGCGGGTGCGGTTGCCGGCGTGGTGCTTGAGCGTACGGTCGATATGCTGCCGCTCGAGATCTTCCAGGCTGAGCGGCGTATGGCGCCGGTCGCCTGGGCCGGGACGGGCCCGGAATTCACCGGGCAGGTGCTCCACGCTCAGCATGGCGGTGCCTCGCCCGAGGATGAGCGCGCGCTCGAGCACATTGCGCATCTCGCGCACGTTGCCGGGCCAGTTGTACTGGAGCAGCCGCTCCACTGCTTCGGTGGTGAGCCCCTCGGGGCCCCCGGGCAGCTGCCGGCGAAGATCCGTGAGGATCCGGGTGATGAGCGCCAGCCGGTCCTCGCGGGCGCGGTCCCGCACGGCGGGCAGCCGGAGCGGCATGACGCTCAGCCGGTAATAGAGGTCCTCACGGAAGCGCCCCTGCTCCACCAGGTCATGGAGGTCGCGGTTGGTGGCAGCGATGAGCCGAACGTCCACGGTGAGCTCCCGTGTCCCGCCGAGGCGCCGGAAGGTCTTGGTCTCCAGCACCTTCAGCAGCTTGGGCTGGAGCTCGGGGGCAAGGTCGCCGATCTCATCGAGGAAGATGGTGCCGCGGTCAGCGATCTCGAACAGACCCTGCTTCCGGTCCTTGGCGTCGGTGAACGCGCCCTTCTCGTGGCCAAAGAGTTCGCTGTCGAGGAAGGTGGCGTTCAACCCGGCGCAGTTCACCTCGACGAACGGCTCGCGCACGCGCGGACCGAGGTCGTGAATCATGCGCGCCACCCAGCCCTTGCCGGTGCCACTCTCGCCGGTGAGGAGCACGGTGGTCCGGTCGCTCTGGGCCAGGAGCCCCACCTGGTGCGCGAGTTCCAGCATCTGCCCCGACCCACCCAGCGAGTCGAGCCCGCGGCCCGCCGGCGCCTCGTGCATCACCAGCGTCTCATTGACGCGCTTGAGGCGCACCTTGTCAGCGACGCGCTCGGTGGCAGCCGCCAGGTGGGCCATGTCGACCGGCTTGGTGAGGAAATTCTCCGCACCGAGCTGCATGGCGCGCACGGCCGTCTCGAGATCGCTCTGGCCGGTGAGCAGGATGACGGCGGCGCCGCGCTGGCGCATGTGTTCCAGCACCTCCATGCCGTCCATGCCGGGCAGCCCAAGGTCGAGGATCACCACTTCGGACCGCAGGCGGTCGAAGGTGGCGAGCCCTGCCTCGCCGCTCAGCTCGCGCGTGACTTCGTAGCCCAGTCGCTCGAAGTACGCGCCGATGGCGCGGAGGACATCAACGTCGTCGTCAATCAGGAGTACTGAGTCTGCCATGGGGGCTCCGTTACTTGGACTCGGGACGCGCGACTCGAGACGCGCGGCTCGCGTCCAGGGTCTCGTGTCCAAATCGCGATTTCCGGCCGTTCCCGATCATCACCTTCAACGCCCCCGGCATCACTGTCGCCGTAAAGGGTGTCTCGCCGTGCGGCTCGCCGTCGAGCTGCACCGGTTCCACCGGCGTGCTGACGACCTTGATTTCCGCGCCTCGGCCGTACGCCACGAATTCATCCCGGCCGCGCGCGGGCCCCTCGCTCACCAGGTCCCATACCGCGCGCACGCTCTCGCTGAAGTTGGAGGCGCGCACGGCAATCAGGTCAAGCACGCCATCATCGGGCCGGATGCCCGACTTGAAGCGCACGAGCGGCGGAATCACCTCGGCGCAGTTGGCGATGATGAGCATGGCGGCGTCGGTTTCGAATTCCGCGCCGTCCACCGTGATGACATGATGCGAGGGCCGCAGCTGGTCGAGCAGCCTGAAGGTAGTGGCGACATAGGCCGCAAACTTCCACTTGTGCTTCTGCGCCGTGTCGGTGGCCGCCATGACGCGCGCATCATAACCGGCCCCGCACGCGACCGCGAAGTACTGGGTGTCCGCGCCCCGCTCCATCCGGCCCAGGTCAATGCGCCGTTCCTGCCCGTGCACGATTGCCTGTGCGGCCCGCACCGGCGACGCGGGGATCCGCAGGTTGCCCGCAAGAAGATTGCCGGTGCCCCCCGGAATGACGCCGAGCGCGGTATCGGTGCCAACGAGCGCTGCAGCAGCCTGCATGGTGGTGCCATCGCCGCCAAACACCGCCACCACGTCCACGCCATCGGCCACGCCCTGCTCGGCGAGCCGCCGTGCGTCGCCGGGGCCGCAGGTGGCGAGCACCTCGGCCTGCCAGCCGCCGGTGCGAAACGCGGCCATGATGGCGGCCACGGTGCGGGCGCGGGTGCGCGACGCCGCGGGGTTGGTGATGACCAGGGCACGCGCCATCAGAACTCGCGTTCCCAGAGCGCGTCGAAGCCCACCTGATATGCCGTGTTGGGATCGAAGCGGCCGAGCGAGCGACAGCTGCGGTAGGTGGGCTCGAAGGAGGTCTGGAGCCGCCAATCGGCGGTGAGGCGATAGTCAACGCTCGCACCCAGGCCCGCGAACCCCTGGGCCGAGCAATAGCCGGCGTTCAGGCGAAGGAAGGTACGGGGTCCGATCTGCCAGCCCGCGCCCAGCTGCAGCGCACTCAGCTCGCGCGTCCCGCCGGCAAGCACCGGGCGAATCTCGATGAGATCCACCGGCAGGCCCATGTCATTCACGAGCGCGCGTTCCACGTCGCTCGAGATGGCGCTGGTGAGCATCGAGGCGGTGTTGTTGACCAGCGCCTGGTTGCCGAACTGGGCCTGGCTCGCCGGCACGCCGAGAATCAGGTAGCTCACCAGGTCCACTTCCGACAGCGGCGGCTGCTCGGTGGGATCGGAGCGCAGGTCGAGGTCGGGCCGACGGAGTGTCCCGCCGATGTGCGCGATGACCGGCACGTCCCGCCCGCTCGCGGCCCGCACCGTATGCTCGGCGGTGATGTCGAGCGCGGCGTTGAGGTCGGGCGTGCCGAAGTAGGTCACGTTACCACGCTGCACGGTGAAGTCGCGCGAGACGGGCCCGATCTTGAGCGTGTACGTGCCGGGCCCCGCTTCGAGCGTACCGTCCAGGCGATACTCTTTCCTCACCTTGTTGGTGCGCACGTCGCCGCTGAGCTTGATGTTGGCCTCACTCGAGCGCAGCCAGAAATCGCTGCCCATCCGCAAGTTGAAGTCCTGGATCCTCAGCTCGTCCATGAAGCGGCTCTGGAAGCCTTCGCCCAGGTTGCGGCGCCGGAGGGCCAGGGTGTCGAGCAGGTCGAGGTTGGACGGATCCTCGAGGTCCACCACCTGCTTGTTGATGAGATCGGCAAAATAGAGCAGGCCCTCATCGGCGACACCGGCACCGGTGAGGGTGGCGCCATAGAAGGGACCATCGAGCTGGAGGCGGCCCGACGCCGTGAGCGCCAGGAAGTTGCGCGAGTCGATGGCGCGGAAGCGCCTGGCCAGCACGTCGAGGTTGAGGAACGGCTTGGACAGCTCCTGCAGGCGTACGCTGCCGTTGACCGACAGGACGCCGCCATCACCACTGGTGATGCGCACGTTCTCGACGATGGCGGAATCGCCAGCGAAATCGGCGCGGCCGCTGATCGAGTCCCAGGTCACGTTGAGCGCCGGCAGGTACATGCCGCCATCCCGCAGGCTCACGAAGCCCTGCAGCGCCGGCGACTTCCAGGTGCCGGCAATCGCGAGGTTGGCACTCATGAGGCCGTGCACCTGCTTCACCGCCGGCAGGAACGCCTCGAGGATGGCGAGGTTCACGCTGTCGCCGATGGCGCGCACGCTGACGGGACCGTCGAGCCGGCGATTCGTGATGGTATCGCCCAGGCCAAGGTAGATCGGCAGGTGGGCGTTCAGGTGCATGATGGGCGTGCCGGTCCGCCAGAGCTGCAGGTTGGCGTCCAGCCGCTTGTCGCCGTAGTTGAAGATCCCCTCGACATAGGGGAGCCTCGATTCACCGAATTCCAGTCCGGACAGTGTCAACCCGCCCGTCGCTTCCGGCTCGCGTGCGGTGCCGGCAAGCTGGATGTTGGCGCCCAGCTCGCCCTTCACGCCGGTGGTGTCCTTCCCCGCCAGCGCGTACAGGCCCTTGAGCTCCAGGCCGTACGCATCCACCGTCAGATTGCCGGGCCCGTCGAGGGGAAGCCGCCCGGCGAGCCGCACCGAGCCGCTCCGATCCACGGCCGCCAGCTCGAGCGAATCGACGAGCGGCGCGCTGTCGCTGAGCACTATCGTAGCCGGCGCCAGCAGCCGCCAGGGCCGGGTGACAAGATCAGCGCGCAGGGAGTCGAGCCCGAGGACGATCCGCTCATGACGACGCGACCACCATCCTGCGCCGTCCACCCGCGGCCCGGTCCCGATGCCGGTGCCGACGGCCCAGCCAAGCGAGTCGGAGAAGCCCTCCACCGAGGCCGTGAGTTCATGGAAGGTCCAGACCGACGACGGCAGCGAGTCGGCCTGCGCCGTCAAGGTGTCAGCCTGGATGGCCATGTTCAGCGCGCCGTGATTGCCGCCGTCCGAGGCAAACGTGCCGGTGAGTCTCGGCGCGCGGTAACCCTGGAAGGCGAGATCCCGGGCATCGAACGAGCCCAGCATGTTCAGTGAATCGAGGTGCCCGCTGAGGGTAACCGCGGCGGTGGCCCTTCCAGTCAACGGCAGCTGGAAGGACTTGGCGGAGTCGCGAGTCTGCTTCGTCATGGCGAGCAGGAGCGAGTCGAACGCCACCAGGCTGTCGGCGGCAAGATGGAACGACATGGTGCCGGTGTGGGGCGCTGCCCAGCCCAGCGTTCCCGAACCGCCGGCGCGCGCACCCTGCCACTCGGTATAGAGCGTGTCCACGCCGATCACACTGTCGCGTACGGCGAGGTTGGTGAACAGCGTGTCGAGATTCCACTCACGAATGCGGCTCCGCTGCAGGGCCAGCTGCAGCGATCCCTCCGGGGCGCGAAGCGAGTCGATGCTGCCCGTCGCCAGGGCCTCGCCGTTGAGTGCCGTCGCGGGACCGCTTCCGCGGAGCGCCGCCAGGTCGAGCTGCCGAAAGTGCACGAGGAGGCCGTCCGCACCCCACCGCGGTGGACGCATGGTCACGATGCCCTGCGCCCTGATCGCGCCGATTTCCCCGGAAACATCGGCGTCGACATTCATTCGTTCGAGCGTGCCCTCCATCGCCAGGTGGCCGCTCACGTCGCCGCGGCTCCTGAGCGCCGGAAACCCCCGGCGGATGCCCTCGAAGGAGAGCGGCGAGAGCTGGGCGTCGAGCCCCACGCCGAGCACCTCACCGCGGGTATCGAGGTGGACACGACCTTGCAGCCGGCTCACCGGCCGAGTGCCGTCATGGTGGCGGGCGGTACCCACGAACGTCACGTTGCGCATTGGGCCGTTGAGGGTGCCAACGGCATTGAGGCGGCCCGGGACCACAACGGCCGGCGCGAGCCGCTGGGCGGTGGCCAGGTCGATATCGGAATCGCGCAAGTGCAGGTTGTCGAAGTAGAGGCCGGTGCGCTTGTCGAAGCCCACCACGCCGTCGGCGACGATGGCGTTGACCGGGTTGCCGAGCACCTTGGTGTCGACGTAGTCCCAGTCGGCCGCGATGCGCATCCGGTCCAGCCATCCTTCGCCCGAGAGCGATCCGGAGACGGTGCCATAGAATGGCAGCGAATCGGCGTAGGCGCGGGCGTAATCGAGGTTGAAGTTGCTGAGCATCAGGTCCATGTCACGGAACCCGACGCCGCGCACCTTGTCCTGCAGCGCCACCAGGTGGCCGGTGACACGCTGGTTCCCATGTCGCAGGTTCAGCTGGCGCAGGTCGTAGGCAGTGCGCAGGCCGGTCTCCGACTTGGCCGCCATGGTGCCGCTG
>DASSHL010000138.1:0-6698 GCA_035692845.1 Gemmatimonadales bacterium | reverse complement strand
CACCATCGTGTTGATGGTGTCCTTGAGCTCGGCGATCTCGCCCTTCACGTCCACCGTGATCTTGCGGTTGAGCTCGCCGCGGGCCACGGCGGTGGTGACTTCGGCAATATTGCGGACCTGCGTGGTGAGGTTGGCGGCCATGGAGTTCACGTTGTCGGTCAGGTCCTTCCAGGTCCCCGCCACGCCCTTCACCTGCGCCTGGCCGCCCAGCTTCCCCTCAGTGCCCACTTCGCGCGCCACGCGGGTGACTTCCGAGGCGAACAGGCCCAGCTGGTCCACCATGCCATTCACGGTGCGGCCGATCCTGAGGAACTCGCCCATGAGCGGCCGGCCGTCGATATCGAGCGCCATGCTCTGGGACAGGTCGCCCTTGGCTACCGCACCCAGCACGCGTGCCACCTCGGCGGTGGGCTGCACCAGGTCGCCAATCAGCGCATTGACCGAATTGACCGGTGCCGCCCAGGAGCCGCCGGCGCCACGAAGCGAGGCGCGCTGGCTGATCCGCCCTTCCTTGCCCACCACCTGGCTGACCCGGTCGATCTCGGTCACCAGGTCCTGGTTCATCTGGATGATGTCGTTCAGGGTGTCGGCCACCTTGCCCCGGACACCCACGCGATCGCGGGGGAGCCGAGCGGTGAAGTCGCCCCGCTTCACTGCAGTGAGCACTTCCAACAGCTCGGCAGCATCAAGGGTGTCCGGTTCGCCGCGGCCGTTCAGGGATGCAGCAGTGGAAACGGCCTTCCCGCCAGCCCGGCGCGAAGCGCGAGGTTTTGCGGAAGCACGGTCATCAGACATGAAATGGCCCTCAGGCAAAAGGCACGCGCCCGGCGCGTCGTATATGATCAGGAATGAGGAGCCGTCCTGAAGCACCCCGACGATGAGCATGGGCCTTGGAACCCGCCGGGTCAAGCCCGGCGAGCGTTTGACAGGACCGCCGCAGATGGCGAATGTTGACCGATCGCCCTTCCCCGGTTCTTCGCTGGCGCTTCGCCGCCGCCTGGACAGATAGCAGATGACCGCTTCGCCGCTGCAAGTGTTGCTGCTCGAAGATGTTGCCATGGACGCCGAGCTCCTGGAGTTCGAGCTGGACCGCTCCGGACTCGGCTGCGAGGTGCGGCGGGTCAGCGCACGCGACGACTTCGTGCAGGCGCTCAGGGAATTCCGCCCCGACGTCATCCTTTCCGATTTCTCCCTGCCCCAGTTCGACGGCATGCGGGCGCTGGAGCTGGCCCGGGCCTGGGCTTCCAGCGTCCCGTTCATCATCGTCACCGGCTCCATCAACGAAGAGACCGCCGTCCAGTGCATGAAGGCGGGCGCCACCGACTACGTGCTGAAGAGCAACCTGACGCGGATCGGCCCGGCCGTCCGGACGGCCCTGGAGCGTGAGCGCGAACGGGGTGAACGGGAGCGGGCCCAGGCCGCGCTCCGCCGCTCGGAGGCGGACCTCCGCACCATCTTCGACACCACCTCGCAGGCGCTCGTCCTGCTGGACCGGGAGGGCCGGGTCCGGCTCTACAATGCCGCGGCGGCCCGGGCCGAAGACCGGCTCGGTGCGCGTATCGGCATCGGCATGCGTATCGGGGAGCTGGGCCTGCTGGCCGAGGACCAGGTTCACCGCGCCCTCACGGGTGAGCGACTGAGCGTGGAAAGCGCCGCGAGTGACGGCACCGCCCAATTCGACATCACCTACGCGCCGGTCTGCGACGAACAGCATGCGGTAATCGGGGTGTGCGTCACGGCGGCGGATATCACCGAGCGGCGGCGGATGGATGATCACCTTCGCCGGGCGGAACGGATGCAGGCCACCGGGCGCCTGGCCGGCGGAGTGGCGCACGAAGTGAACAACATGATGACCGCGATCCTGGGTTTCGGCGACTTCCTGCTGCGAAGCCTCGAAGCGGGTGACGAGCGGCAGTCCGACGTGCAGGAAATCCTCAAGGCCGCGCGCCGGGCGGCGGACGTGACGCGCCAGCTTCTGGCCTTCAGCCGCCAGCAGGTGCTGCATCCCCGCACCGTGGACCTCAACGTCGTGATCCAGGAGCTGCTGCCCATGCTCCAGCGCTCGGTCACGGAAGAACATCACCTGGTGACGAACCTGTCGCCCCAGCCCTGCTGCAGCCATGCGGACCCGGGGCAGCTGGAACAGGTGCTGCTCAACCTGGTGCTCAACGCCCGCGACGCGATGCCAGGGGGCGGGCGCATCACCATCCAGACCACGCTACAGCGGTTCGATGACGGCTACGCCCTCCGGCATCCCGACCTGTCGCTGCCGGTGGGCGACTTCGTCATGATGGCGGTCAGCGACACGGGCGCCGGCATGGACGCCGCCACCATGCACCGGATCTTCGAGCCCTTCTTCACCACCAAGCCGGTCGGCCAGGGCACCGGACTGGGACTCTCCACGGCCTACGGCATCATCAAGCAGAGCAACGGATTCATCTTCGCCTACAGCGAGCCCGGTCAGGGCACGGTATTCAAGGCATACCTGCCGCTCTCGCCCGAGCCGGCCGAGCGCCCGTCGGGCCCGAGGCGCATGCCACCCAAGGGCGGGTCTGAAACGGTGCTGCTGGTCGAAGATGAGCCGATGGTGCGCTCGCTCGCGGCGCGCGCACTGCGGGACTTCGGCTATACCATCATTGAGGCGGCGGACGGACGGCAGGCGCTGGAAGCCTATCAGCGGCAGGAATCGGACATTGCCCTGGTGGTGACCGACGTCGCCATGCCGGACATGGGCGGCCGCGAGCTGGCGACACGGCTCAATGAGCTGGCGCCCGAGCTCCCGGTTCTGTTCATGTCTGGTTACACGGGAGAGGAAGTGACCGAACGAGGGATGCTGCCTACGGGAGCGCCGTTCCAGTCCAAGCCCTTTGCGCCGGACGCACTGGCCTCGCGGGTGCGGCAGCTGCTGGACAAGGCCGCCGCCGGTCGGGGCGGACCGCGGTCCGCCCCTACACCGGCGGCGGCGATTCCCTCGGCCGCAGGAGTGCCAGCCGGACAGCGTCAAGCAGAATCGTGAGGTCGTGGAGCTTGCTCACCAGGGGAACGCCGCGAGCCTCGATCATCTCGTGGACCGCCGGTTCGCCCGCCAGTCCCGTCAGGAAGACCACCCGGTGCCGCAGCCTCGGTGCCTGCTGCACGATGGCATCGTAGAGCGCCACGCCGTTCAATTCCGGCATCACGACGTCGCAGACCACCGCGTCAACCACATCGCTGCGCTGCAGTATGTTGAGCCCTTCGGCGCCACTCCCCGCTTCGATGACCTCCATGCCTCCCAACTCGAAATGCCGGCGCACGGCGCGCCGCACCGAGGGTTCGTCATCAACGACGAGGATGGTGGCCACGCCACAATACTCCCGATTCCGTCCCCGGCGTCAAGCCACCACCCGTTTGACCGTCCCCTCGGCGAGCGGCTACCTTTCCGCCCATGACGACGGACATTCTGGTCGAAAAGACCGCTGAAGACGTGGCATCGCGTTCCCTCAAGGTGACGGTGCCGGTGGAGCGGGTGCGAGCCGCCGAGGACAAGGCACTCAAGTACTACGCCAAGCGCGCCAGGCTGCCGGGCTTCCGCCAGGGCAAGGCGCCGGAGGCGGTGGTGCGCCGGCGCTTCGGCGACGCCATCCGCCAGTCGGCGCTGGAAGAAGTGGTGCGCGACGGCTGGGAGACCGCCAAGTCAAGCGAGTCACTCGAGCCGGTCACCGAGCCCAGCGTGCGCAACCTCAAGTTCGAGGAAGGCAGCCCGGTGGAGTTCGAACTGTTTGTCGAGGTACGCCCCTCCATTACCCTGCAACGGACCGGCGGCTTCAGGCTGGCCCGCACCGTCCCGCCGGTCACCGACGAACTGGTGGCCGAGCAGCTGGAGAACATCCGGGAGCAGAAGGGGAATTGGGCGCCAGTGGAGGGTGAGCGGCCGGTGCCGGGGCAGATGGTGCAGCTGGAAGTGACGGCCCTGGACGAAGAGGGGGCGGAGCCGCAGCCGCACACGCTGGTGCTGGGCGAACAGCGCGCCGTGCCGGACCTCGAGGAGCTCATCATGCAGCTCACGCCGGGCGAGACCCGTGAGGGCGATATCCGCTTCCCCGAGGATCATCCGGACGAGAGCCGCCGCGGACAAAGCCGGCGGGTGCGCGTCAGCCTGCTCGACGTGAAGCGCAAGGAGCTGCCGGCACTCGACGACGAGCTGGCGCGCGAAGCGGGCGATTTCGAGTCGCTGGACCAGCTCAAGGCCGCCGTGCGTGAGGACCTCGCGAAGGAAGCCACGCGTGAGGCAGATGCCCGGGTCCGCGACGAGTTGCTGCGCCAGATCGCCGAAGCCAATGACGTGCCGGCGCCAGAATCGCTGGTGCATCGCGTGCTGCACGCGTACGCCCACGCGTACCAGTTGCCCGAGTCGGAGCTGGGGGCTTTCGAGTCCCAGTTCCATCCCATCGCGGAAGCCACCGTGCGGCGCGACCTCATCCTGTCGGCGGTAGTGGAACAGGAAAAGCTCCATGCCACCGAGGAGGAGCTGGACGCGCGTGTCGCCGAGATGGCCAGGGCGCGCGGCGTGGAAACGGGCCAGCTGTACGCCAGCCTGCAGAAGGCAAATCGCCTGCCCGAAATCGAGCGGGCCCTCACCGAGGAGAAGGTCTTTGCCCATCTCCTCGCGCAATCCACCGTTGACGAAAAGACGGACTGACCTGATGGCCACGATCTACCCGCCCTACATCATTGAACGGTCGAGCCGCGGCGAGCGGACTTACGACATCTTCTCCCGGCTGCTGATGGATCGCATCGTCTTCCTGGGTGCGCCCATCAACGATGATGTGTCGAACATCATCATTGCCCAGCTGCTCTTTCTCGAGGCGGACAATCCCGAGAAGGACATCTACCTCTACCTCAACTCGCCAGGCGGCGTGGTGTCGTCGGGGCTGGCCATCTACGACACGATGCAGCACCTGCGCGCGCCAATCAACACCATCTGCATGGGCCTCGCCGCCTCGATGGCGTCGTTCCTGCTGGCGGCCGGCACCAAGGGGAAGCGCAGCGCCCTGCCCCACTCCCGGATCATGATCCACCAGCCGTCGGGCGGCGCCCAGGGCACCGCGGCCGACATCGAGATCCAGGCGCGGGAGATCCTCTACCTGCGGTCCAAGCTCAACGACCTGTATGCCCAGCACACCGGCCAGCCGGTCGAGACCATCGAGCGGGACATGGATCGGGACCGGTTCATGAGCGCGGACGAGGCCAAGGCCTATGGCCTTATCGACAGTGTCTTTACGCCTCGGCGGGAGCTCGTCCCCAAGACTTGACGCCGCCCGGCCCGGGGGGCCACCTTACGGGTGGCTCCCCTTTTGCAGTGCCTGGCATTCCCTGTTTCGCAAGCGGGCCCATGTCAAACGATAAGCACCTTCGTTGCTCATTTTGCGGAAAGAGCAAGGACTCAGTCCGGAAGTTCATTTCGGGCCCGTCCGTTTATATCTGCAACGAATGCATTACCCTTTGCAATGAAATCCTCGCCGAGGACGAAGAGCGCGAGGTTGCCGATAACATCACCCAGGTCCCGACGCCCCTCGAGCTCAAGGAGGTGCTGGACCAGTACGTGATCGGGCAGGATGCCGCCAAGCGCACCCTCGCGGTGGCAGTCTATAATCACTACAAGCGCATCAATGCCCAGAGTGGCCGGGACTCGGACGTCGAGCTCGACAAGTCCAACATCCTGCTGATCGGCCCCACCGGCACCGGCAAGACCCTGCTGGCCCAGACGCTCGCCCGCATCCTCGACGTGCCCTTTACCATTGCCGACGCCACCACGCTCACCGAAGCGGGCTACGTCGGCGAGGACGTGGAGAACATTCTCGTTCGCCTCCTGCAGGCGGGTGAGTTCAATGTGGCCGAGTGCGAGCGCGGCATTGTCTACATCGACGAAATCGACAAGATCGCGCGGAAAAGCGAGAATCCCAGCATCACGCGCGATGTCTCGGGCGAGGGTGTCCAGCAGGCGCTGCTCAAGATCCTCGAAGGCACCATCGCGAGCGTGCCGCCGCAGGGCGGGCGCAAGCATCCCCAGCAGGAATACATCCAGATCAACACCCGCGACATCCTGTTCATCTGCGGCGGCGCGTTCGACGGCCTCGAGAAGATCATCGAGACCCGCACTGGCCGGCAGCAGATCGGCTTCAGCAGTGCTGCTCGCGGGCGCCGGGACGGGATCAACGAACAGGATCCCTTTGCCGATGTCGAGCCGGATGACCTCCTGCGCTTCGGGCTGATCCCCGAGCTGGTGGGGCGCCTGCCCGTCTCGGTCCCGCTGCAATCGCTCGATGAGGATGCGCTGGTGCGCATCCTGCTCGAGCCCAAGAACGCCCTCACCAAGCAGTACAAGAAGCTCTTCGAGCTGGAGAACGTGGGCCTCACGTTCGATCCCGAAGCCCTGCGGGCCGTGGCCCAGAAGGCGCTCAAGCGCGGGACCGGCGCGCGCGGGCTTCGCAGCATTCTCGAAACCCTCATGACCGACATCATGTTTGACCTGCCCACGCGGGACGATGTCCGCGAAGTCGTCATTACCCGTGAGTCGGTCACCGAGGGCACCCAGCCGCTGATCGTCACCGAACGCCCGCGCGCCAAGCGCGAGGCGTGACGTCGCCCCTGGGCGAGCTGCCGGCAACATTCGTCGGCTCCTTTCCCGATCCCGGTGTCCCGCTCGATCCACCCCTGCC